>JAZQTE010000106.1:0-5239 GCA_045630505.1 Acutalibacteraceae bacterium
GGAAGCCAGCGGATCCAACAGGTAGGCGGCAAGAGAAACGTCCATCGTGATGCCGCGAGGCGTGACGCCGTATTCCCACGCAAGCTTGGCAAGGGCTTTGGCATCCACGGTGCGTTTCTTCACCGTTTCATCGCCCAGTAATGCCAACAGCGAAAAATCGGCCAACGGCAGCGAGGCTGCACGGCCGGCGGCGGCCAGATACGCCGTGCCGTCATCTACCCAAATATCGATAGACGGAGCCGACAGCACTTCGTCTACGCCTGCATCCTTCAGTGTAATCGCAGGAGCCTCGGCGGTAGGCGTGACGGTACCGGGCGACACGTTCATCCGTTCCATCAATTTAAAAAGTTCCAGCTTTGTCATCAAGCTTGCCAGCGTATCGTTATCGGCGGGAGCAAGTGTATATGCCGACAGCGCCGTGTTTTCCAGCGGCACCTCGCAATAGATCTTTCCCAAGCGACGGCTGAGATAGGCACTGTCCTTCCCCTCTTGCAGTTTACGACGCAGGCTATCGCGCAAGGTAGGATCGTCAAGGTGTTCATACACACCGTCCAGCGTTTCAAAGCGGTGCAATAAATCCAGAGCCGTTTTTTCGCCCACACCGGGGACACCGGGAATATTATCACTGGAATCGCCCATCAAAGCCTTCAGGTCGATGAGTTGTTCGGGAGCAAGCCCGTATTTTTCTGCGATCGCAGCGCGGTCGTACCGCACGGTTTCGGCACGCCCCATCGACGTGGAGGCGAGCAATACCGTAACGTTATCGCGCACAAGCTGCAGAGAATCACGGTCGCCCGTGGCGATATAGCACGGCTCACCTTCGGCAACGGCAGCAGCCGACAGTGTACCGAGAATATCATCAGCCTCGTAGCCGTCCAGCTCCAGCACCGAAACGCCCATTGCCGCGAGTATTTTCTTCATCAGCGGGAATTGCACGGCCAATTCGTCCTTCATAGCCGCACGCCCCGCCTTGTATTCGGTGTACATCGTGTGGCGGAACGTGGGCGATTTGCGGTCGAACGCAACGGCAGCCTTATCCGCTCCCGTTTGTTCCATCAACCGCAAAAAGATATTTAAAAAGCCCACGATAGCGTTGGTGGGGGTTCCGTCGTGTGTGGTGAGAACTTTAATTCCGTAGAACGCACGGTTTAAGATGCTGTTTCCGTCGATAACAAGCAACGGCATAGCAGTTCTTCCTTTCCCATAGAAGTTGTAAAAAAACTCCGCCAACCGAGATCAGCGGAGTCTTTGCAGGCAATGATTAGGCTTTGTCGACGCTGCCCAGCACGTTTTGGATCTTGTGCTTCACCACTTCGGTGATGCAGTTGCGGCCATCGCCCAGATATTGGCGAGGATCGAAGTGCGTGGGATTTTCCGCCAAGTGGCGACGAACACCTGCCGTCATCGCAAGACGCAGGTCGGAGTCGACGTTGATTTTGCACACAGCCAGCGTTGCGGCTTCGCGCAGCATATCCTCGGGAATACCGATAGCATCGGCCATCTGGCCGCCGAATTCGTTAACCGTGGCAACGTATTCCGGCATAACGGAGGAGGCGCCGTGCAGAACGATCGGGAAGCCGGGCAAGCGCTGCATCACTTCACGCAGAATATCGAAGCGCAGCTGCGGCTTTTGGCCGGGCTTGAATTTGAAAGCGCCGTGGCTGGTACCGATAGCGATCGCCAACGAATCCACGCCCGTGCGGGTTACGAAATCCTGCACCTGATCGGGATCGGTGTAGTTGGCTTTATCGGACTCGACACTGACTTCGTCTTCCACGCCGGCAAGCTGACCAAGCTCACCTTCTACCGTTACACCGCGAGCGTGAGCGTATTCTACCACGCGGCGGGTAAGCTCAACGTTTTCTTCGTAAGGCAGGTGCGAGCCGTCGATCATAACGGAGGTGAAGCCGCCGTCGATTACGTCTTTGCACAGCTCAAAGCTGGAACCATGGTCGAGGTGCAGAGCGATCGGCAGGCCCGTTTCTTCTACGGCAGCCTGCACCATGTGGTACAGATAAGGATGGTGGGCGTATTTACGCGCCGAGCCGGACACCTGCAGAATGACGGGAGAGTTGAGCTCTTTGCAAGCTTCGACAATACCCTGCATAATCTCCATGTTGTTGACGTTGAAAGCACCGATGGCGTAACCGCCTTCGTACGCTTTTGCGAACATTTCTTTTGTGTTTACCAAAGGCATACAATAACCCCCTATTACAATATGGAAATATTATACACCATTATTTTACATTTTAAAAGGGGTTTGACAAAAAAATAACGTAGATTATGACAAAAAACTTGTCTAATGCGTCCGATATTGGTATACTGATAGCAAAGGAGTGACTGTATTATGCGTGAAGATATTACCAGTATTCCCGTTAGCGAGGTGTTTGAGCCTCGTGACGGATGTCCCATTTGCCGTATGCGTGATCTTTTGGAAAAGCGCGTGGCAGAATACATTACGGGGGCGGCCATGATGGAGCCCGACGTGCGCATTGAAACAAACCGCTTGGGCTTTTGCTTTGACCATTACCGTTTGATTTTGAAGCAGCGCAATCGCTTGGGTGTGGCGCTGATGCTGGAAAGTCATTTGGCGGAAATGGAAAAGGAAGTGTTTCAAGGACCTCCCATTATCGGTAAAAGCGGAAAGAAGCAAGCAAAAAGCGCCTCCGAGCGCACGCAGACCTGCTTTTTGTGCCAACAGGTGGATTGGGCAATGAAGCGGATGCTGGCCACCGTGTGTCGCTTGTGGGAAAACGAGGAGGACTTTCGCCGTTTGTTTGCCGAGCAGCCCAACCTTTGCTTACCTCATTTTACCGAGCTGGTGGCTGCTGCAGAGGCAGGGGCAATGAGTAAAAAACGTGTGCCCGAGTTTGCAAAGGCCGCTTCGGCGCTTTCTCACAAAATGATTACCGAATTACACGCTGACGTGGCGCATTTTTGCAAAATGTTTGACTATCGCAGCAGCAGCGAAGGGGCCGATTGGGGCAATTCCCGCGATGCGGTGGAGCGTGCGGTGCAATATCTGACCACTCGCCTTCCTTAATGAGTAAAAATGCACACAAAAATTCTACAAATTGTATGCAAAAAAACTTTTAAAAATTGAAAATTGGGGAATTTTCGACGGCAACCGCACGATAAAACCCCTCTAAAACCGCTATTTGTTCACACTTTCCACATAGTTTTCAACATTCTGTGTGGAAAACTCAATATTACAAAGAGTTATATTCCCTTGTCCGACAACCGTTTTCGTCACGGTTTTTTGTTCGATTTTCTTGCATAAATCCACCTAAAGCACCCATACTTATTCCAAAAGGAGTGGGGGCTATGATCAAAGGTGTGAGCCGACAGATCTTGGAGATCACAAACACGGGAAATCCGTACTTTGAACGTGCTTTTTTGGTGGTGAATGCGCCGTTTACCGACCGTCCTGATGACGATCTGCAGCACGAAGCGCACTTGGTGCTGCAAGCGCACGAGGGGTATTCGGGATTACTGCGCGCACGGCGCGCTCGTCGCTTTAAGCAGACAGCGCTGTTGGTTGTCGGCCTGGTGATAGGCATACTGGCGGAAAAGTTGATTTCCGTTTTACTGTAAAGCAAAAAGGTTGGGGAGCTACTCTCCAACCTTTTTTTGTAAAATCCTTTACTATTATTATAATTGCGCACTTTACAAATCAAATCACCTCTGTTATACTTGTATTCAAAATTAAAGGAGGTTATTTTATGTTATCGGAAATTTTGGAAATCATTATGGTGGTAAGCTTTGGCGCTTCTTGGCCGCTGAACGTGATGAAATCGTATCGTGCACGCACCACAAAGGGTAAGAGCCTTGGCTTTTTGGTACTGATCTTCTTCGGCTACATTGCCGGTATCGCTTCAAAGCTGACGGCCGAAACCTTTAAGTGGTACGTATTGTTCTTCTACGTGCTGAATCTTATTATGGTGGGATTGGACCTTATTCTGTATTATCGCAACTATAAGCTGGACAAAAAAGCGGAGGGCAAATGATGCGTACGTATCTTGATACCCCCTACGTGCTGCCCGAAAATGAGGCGCAGATGGTAGACATTTATCTGCCCGATACCGACGGTTTTGACACCGTGCTGTGGTTTCACGGAGGTGGTATTGAAAACGGTAACCGTAAAGGGGACGAAACACCGTTGGGCTTAGCTAAAAAAGGCGTTGCGGTGGCTTCGGCCGAATACCGTATGTATCCCGATGCGAAGTATCCCGAATTTGTGGAAGATGCAGCGGCTGCCGTGGCGTTTATTCTTAAGCGCAGCAAGGAGTTCGGCGGTAACGGACGCGTGTTCGTTGGCGGTTCTTCTGCCGGCGCATACCTGACGATGATGCTGTGTATGAACCCTGCCTACTTAAGCGCCGCAGGCGTGGAGCTTGATGATATTGCGGGCTTCATTTCCGACGCTTCGCAGATGTTCACGCATTTTAACGTATTAAAATACGAGCTGGGACTGGATGGGCGGTTACAATATCTTGACGATAAAGCGCCGATGTATTACGTGAACGCTTCGCTGAAGCTGCGGCCGCTGCTGATGATTTATTATACGAACGACATTCCTTGCCGCCCCGAGGAAAACAAGCTGTTCTACGTTTCGGTGAAACGCTTCCTGCCGAATGCCGATATCACCATGGTAGAGTTAGAGGGCGAGCACTGCTCCGGCAAAGAGCCTGAGCCCGACGGTGAAACGCGCACCGAAAAGCAAGTGGAAGCATTTATTAAAGCACATTAAGAAAACAAAAAATCCGACCGTGACGGTCGGATTTTTTTGCTATTATTGCTATTATTTCGTCATAAACAGCACGCCCAACGTGTTGGGGCCGCAATGCGAGGAGACGGTGCAGCCGGCGCGGGTGACGAACACCTCGTCGAACTGTTGATATTCGGCCACGGCGGCTTTCACGAGTTCGATGCGTTCTTCGGAAATACCCGAATGCGTGATAAACACACGGTCGGTGCGAATATCGGTGCGCCCTTTCAGCTGATCGGCCACGTATTCCTGCAGGCTCTTATCCAGCGAGCCGCGGTATTTTTTGCCAACGCCCATTTTACCGCTGGTGTTATCCACTTCAATGCAGGGCTTAAGCTGCAGGATATTGGCGCCCATCATGGCGAGAGCGGAGCAACGGCCGCCCTTATGCAAAAATTCCAGCGTATTGAGCACGAAGCTGGCTTGTACCTTGGATACGAGCTCTTGCACTTCTTCGGCCACCTGCTTTGC
>JAZQTE010000107.1:0-5041 GCA_045630505.1 Acutalibacteraceae bacterium
GCTTGTTGAAAAATTCAATGGCAAACTGGTCGAGCAGATAGCCTTCGTGCACGGCGTGAACCTCCACGCCGTCGACGCCTGCTTCCTTGCACAGCTTGGCGGTTTTGGCGAACGCTTCGATGATTTCGTGAATTTGCTCCACTGTCATTTCGGGGCATTCGATATCGTGCGCCCAGCGCGACGGTTGGGGTGAGGGGGAGGCCAGCTCGTGCGAGGTATCCAGCACGGGCTTTATCAGCGCACGGGTGAATTTGTTTTTGTGCAGCGGTGCTACCAGCTCGGTAATCGCCCACGAACGCCCCATACCTGCCGTGAGCTGAACAAACAACTTGGCCCCCGTTTTATGAATCTCGTCCATAAACACTTTGAGTTCTTCGAACATTTTGGGGTTTTGCCACAGCCATTTGCCCCAGAACGTATCACGCAACGGCGCAATACCGGGGATGATGAGACCAACGTTGTTGTTGGCACGTTCCAAAAACAGCTTGGCAGCCTCCTTGTCGAAATGGCAGCCGGTGAGCTCAAACCAACCGAACAGCGACGTGCCGCCCATCGGGCACATTACGATGCGGTTCTTGATTTCAACGTTGCCGATCTTCCACGGGGTGAATAACGCTTCGTACTTTTTGTTCATCGTATCCATCATACCAGATCCTTTCCGAACGAGATGAAAGATTGTTAAAAAATTAACAAACAAAAGTATAACACATTTTGACGGTTTTTTCAATAGGCAGAGCGGATTTTGACGAATTTCCGTGTGACGGGATTTTTGATAAAAACGGTTGAATGCCAAAGGAAGATTTGATATACTGAAGAGGAGGAGTGATTGTATGCCGTTTATTATCGTGCGAAACGATATTACGAAAATGAACGTGGACGCCATTGTGAATGCGGCGAACGAAACGCTGCTGGGCGGCGGAGGCGTGGACGGGGCCATCCACTCGGCGGCAGGGCCGCAGCTGTTGGCCGAATGCAAAACGCTGGGCGGCTGCGAAACGGGGCAGGCCAAAATTACGGGAGCGTATGATTTGCCTGCCAAGCACGTGATACACACCGTGGGGCCGATCTACGAGGACGGCAAGCATAATGAAGCGGCGCTGCTGGCTTCGTGTTACCGTGAATCGCTGAAGCTGGCCGAGCAGCACGGCTGCGAGAGCGTGGCGTTTCCGCTGATCTCTTCGGGGGTGTACGGATACCCGAAGGCGGAGGCGCTGCAAATTGCCACGGAGGAGATCCGTTTGTTTTTACGCGGCAGTGATATGACCGTATACTTGGTGGTGTTCGATAAGGCGGCGTATATGATCAGCGAAGGGCTGTTTCGGGATATTGCCGTTTATATAGACGATGCGTATGCGGCCGAGTGTGAAGAATACGTTCCGCGGAAGCTGAAAACGTTGCACGGCTCGCAGCGAGCCTCTCGCAAAGAGTGCGTCGAGCGTTCGTTGGCGCCAAGCGTGGAGCTGGACGTGTTTTTGGATTGCCTTGATGAGAGCTTTTCCGAAATGCTGCTTCGCAAGATCGACGAAACGGGTATGACCGACGTGCAGTGTTATAAAAAAGCCAACGTGGACCGCAAGCTGTTTTCGAAAATTCGCAGCGACGCGAATTACAAGCCGAGCAAGCCGACGGCGATCGCGTTTGCCATTGCACTGGAGCTGCCGCTTACCGAAACGAAGGAGCTGCTGATGAAGGCCGGCTTTGCGCTGTCGCACAGCAATAAATTTGATATGATTATTGAATATTTTATTGATCGTGGCGTGTACGACGTGGATTTGATCAATCAAGCGTTGTTTTCGTTCGATCAAAGCTTACTGGGAGGAGTTGCAGGATGATAACGTTTATTTGCTACCCGAAATGTACCACGTGCCAACGGGCACAAAAATGGCTGGATGAGCACGGCGTGGCGTATGAGCTGCGTGATATTAAAGAGCAAAAGCCCACGAAGGACGAGCTGCGCGAATGGTATTCACGCGCCGGCTTGCCGCTGAAACGGTTTTTTAATACGAGCGGGCTGCTGTATAAGTCGATGGGGCTTAAGGATAAGCTGGAGGGTATGACGTACGATGCGCTGTTTGAGCTGCTTTCCTCCGACGGTATGCTGGTGAAGCGCCCCATCGTGGTGACGGATGAGGCGGTGCTCGTTGGCTTCCGTGAGGAAGAATGGGTAAAGCAGCTGTAGGCTGCAATTGTCGCTTGCGAAGCGACCACACCTCTCTTTCTTTGGTGTACAATGAGGACAACAAAGAAAGGGAGGATTTTATTTATGGAAAACAAATCGACGGAGCTGGTATTCATTTTGGACAAAAGCGGTTCGATGGCAGGGCTGGAAGGCGACACGGTGGGTGGCTTTAACGCCATGATCGAAAAGCAGAAGAAGGAAAGCGGCGAGTGTTTGGTTTCTACCGTGCTGTTCAACAGTAAATGCGCCGTGCTGCACGACCGTGTGCCGCTTGCCGACGTGCCGCCTATGACGAGCCGCGAGTACGAGGTGGGCGGTTGTACGGCGTTGCTGGATGCCGTGGGCAGCGCCATTCACCATATCGGGAACGTGCACAAGTATGCGCGCCCCGAGGACGTGCCTGCGCATACGATGTACATTATCCCCACCGACGGGCAGGAAAACAGCAGCCGCCGCTACGATGCCGACAAGGTGAAGAAGATGATCGAGCGGCAAAAAGAAAAGTACGGCTGGGAATTTTTGTTTATCGGTGCGAACATCGACGCTGTGGAAACGGCGGCGAGGTACGGCATCAGCGAGGAGTTTGCGGTGGATTACCTTGCCGACAGTGAGGGAACGGCGTTGAATTTTGCGGTGCTGAGCGATGCGATCGGTACCGTGCGCGGTAACCGCAAGCTTTCGGGAAAATGGAAGGCGTCGATCGAGGCAGACCACAAAGCGCGCAGACAGAAATATTAAGCGAAAAACGGCGGGAGGACCGCCGTTTTCTTTTTGTACGAATTCTTGACGAAACGGGACGAAAAGGGTATACTGAAAAAGATAACGACAGAGCGCGAAAACGAGGTGACGGAGAATGGATAAGGTGTTGGTGATCGGCCTTGGACGTACGGGGCAGCACGTGGTGGAGCACGCGATGGCACTGGTGGAGTCCAAGGTGTTAACGGAGATAGACAACGCTTACGGCTTTTTGGTGTTCGACGACGGTGCCGTGATGCCCGAGGATCCCCGTGTGCCGCTTTTTCCGTTGACGGAGGGAGAAGCGTGGGGCGCGCAGCTTAACGAACGACGCGCGGCGTACATCCGTGTGAAGCCGCACGAAAGCTTGCTGGGTGCGCGCACCTTTGAAGAAGCCTCCACGCGCGCATTTTGTGATTTTTCCTTTACGCACGCGATGAGAAGGGATTGGCTTGATCGGCTGGAGCAATTTATCGTGAACGATATGAAGGTGCGAAGCAGCGACACCATTATGGTGGTGCTCACCGGTTCGCTTGCGGAAACGGCTTGCTCGGGGCTGATTTTGGCCGTGGCGTATTGGTGCCGCTGCGTGTTGGAGTTTTTCGGTTGCCGCGTGCGTGTGGAAGGCGTGTGGGCGCTGGCCAACGGTGTAAAAGCGTTGCAGGATCCTGCCGTGCGCGAAAAGAAGCTGGCAGAGGGCTATGCGGCACTGCGTGAGCTGCGGGTGCTCTCCGATGCGCGTGCGATGATCGGCAAGCCCCTTTCGTTTGAGCCGTGGACGCAGGAGGACGCCTTCGTGAAGGTTGGCTCGCTGGTTAACGACGTGGTGCTGTTTGACGATACCGACGATGCCGAGCAGCTGGCGCGCGTGATCGGCGCACGGCTAATGTCGACCTTCACGGAGCGGTGCCTTCGCGAAGGAGATCCCATGCAGCCGTTTAAGGTGATCGCGGCAGGAACGCGGGTGCTCAAATATCCTGCCGAGGCGATGCGTAAGCATCACGTGCTTCGGGCTACGGCACAGCATATCAGTACGAAATGGTGCGTGCCCGTGCACGGAGCCAAGCCGATCCCGATGCCCACGGCAACCGACGAGGAGCTGTATGGGTTTGCGCAGCGGTTCGTGGCGTTTGCGGAAAAGGAATTGAAGGATAACGTGGCGCCGCTGTGGAAGGACGTGAGAACCGATCTGCAGACGGATGACTTGGACGTGATGACAAGCCTTCTTTTTGACGGAAGCAAAGACCGTGTTGAAGGTATGATGACAGCGATGCAGCGTTTTGTGAACGGGATAGCGTCGCAGGATCTGGCACCGTCTGTGTCGTACGAGGTGGCGGTGGAGGAGGAACGGTTCGAAAACGGCACGGCGTTGCTGAAGACGAAGGAGCTGCTTGGCGAGCTGGTTGAATTTTTCGAGGTAGCGAACGTGAGCAACTATCGGCTGCATCGGCAGCTGAAAAATTGGTTCTACCCCGAAAAAAGCAACGGCCTGCTGTGGAATATGCTGGGTGGCGAGAGCCGTTTGGTCGGCCCCACGGCGGCGGTGTATTTGCTGTGCAAGCTGGCGATAGCGATGCGGGATTGGCTGCCTGCGGAATCGGAAATAGAGGAAAGCAGAGCCGCTGTAAACGATAAGAGTATGCATACGCGTCTGCAGGAGCTGGCGGCGCAGATGGACGCTCTGCTTTTGTCGGACGAGGCGAAGGCCGAGGCACGGCAAAGCTGGGTGGAGCTTGTGATACAGCTTCACGAAAACTGCGTTACGTACGCGGCGGCGGTGTGCCGCAAGCTGCTGGTGGAGTTCTCTGCGTGGAGATGCCTGCAGCTGGCGCTGGCGATCATACAAACGGCCGAGGAGGCGCACGGCGTGTGCCTTTGCTTGCAGGCAAAGGCGGTGGAGGCGTTCTCTACGGATACGGTAACGGTTCTTGAACCCACGCACGAGGATCTGCAAAGAACGTATGCGGCGTTGACGGTGGAGGAGCTGCCGCGGCGAGAGCTGCTGCTTCCCCTTTACGACGTGGCGCAGCGGCAGGGCGTGGAGAGCGTGAACGAGGACACGGTGGCGGCGCTGGTAACGACGGCGGCAGAGGCGGTTGCAGAACGAGTGACGGAGGATAAGGGGCG
>JAZQTE010000108.1:0-4130 GCA_045630505.1 Acutalibacteraceae bacterium
AGCGCACAAGGAAACCTTCAAGCGCACCTTGGAGCTGGCGAACGTATGGGGTGCCGAAAACCTGCGTATGTTCTCGTTCTACCTGCCCGAGGGTAAGGATCCCGCCATTTACAAAAACGAAGTGATCGACCGTTTGGGCACTCTCACCACGCTGGCCATCGGCAGCGGCGTGATTTTGTGCCACGAAAACGAAAAGGGCATCTACGGCGACAACGCTCGCCGTTGCCTCGATATTTTGGAAGCAGTGCCGCTGCTTCGCGCGGTGTTCGATCCTGCTAACTTTGTGCAGTGCGGTCAAGATACGTTGGAAGCGTGGGAAATGCTGAAAACGTACGTAAAATATATGCACATTAAGGATGCCAAATTAAACGGCGATATCGTTCCTGCCGGTATGGGTGCAGGCAACATTCAGCAAATTGCTGCCGAATACCGTTTGCAAGGCGGCTTCGCATTCACCATGGAGCCGCACTTGGCTGAATTCTCGGGCCTCAGCGGCTTGGAGCGCGAGGGCGAAAAGAGCCAAGTAGGCGGCTTGCAGTATGCCGATTTGAACGAAGCGTTTGACCATGGTGTAGCAGCGTTTAAATCGTTGCTGTAAGGTTTTCCAAAGAAGGTGTTTTAGATGGAAAAAGTTCGTTTGGGTATTATCGGTATCGGTACGATGGGTGGTGCCCACTGTAAAAACATCACGCAAAAAGGCCTTAGCCCCGAGGTGGAGCTCACGGCCGTGGCCGATATCAATCCTGCCCGTTTGAAGTGGGCCGAAGAACAACTGCCGAACACGGTGGCACGCTTTGATTCGGCCGAAGCGTTGATGGACAGCGGCTTGGTCGACGCCGTGTTGATCGCGGTACCGCATTATTTCCATCCGCCCATTGCGGTGGCGGCGTTTGAGCGCGGCTTGCACGTGCTCACCGAAAAGCCCGCAGGCGTGGCGGCTTCGCAGGTGAAGAAAATGTGCGAAGCGGCGGATCGCAGCGGCAAGAAATTCGGTATTATGTGGAACTGGCGTGCGCACCCGTTGTTTAAGAAGCTTAAAGCAATGATGGACAGCGGTGAATACGGCGAAATTCGCCGTGTGAACTGGCTTATCACGCTGTGGTACCGTTCGCAGGCGTATTACGATTCGGGCAGCTGGCGTGCCTCGTGGGTTGGTGAAGGCGGCGGCGTGCTGATGAATCAGTGCCCCCACCAGCTCGATTTGTGGCAGTGGCTGTGCGGTATGCCGAAGAAGGTATCGTCGAAGCTGCTTTACGGCAAATGGCACGATATCGAAGTGGAAGACGATGCCACCGTCGTTGTGGAATACGAAAACGGCGCAACGGGCGTATTCGTCACCTCCACGGGTGATATGGGCGGTACCAACCGTTTGGAGATCTTGATGGATAAGGCCAAGATCGTAGCGGAGAAAGAAACGCTCACCATTACCGAATACGCTATGCCTATCGACGAATTTACCAAAACGGGCCCCAAAGCGGGCGAAGCCGAAAGCACGGTTACGGTTCTCGAATTTGAGGATCCGCCGTATCTCCATTCCGAGGTTGTCAACGCCTTTGCGGCGGCGATCTTGCGCGATGAACCGCTGATTGCCGACGGCCGCGAAGGCCTCCGCGAAACGCAGCTTTCCAACGCCATCTATCTTTCGGATTGGCTGGGCAAAGAGGTTTCGCTGCCGCTCAAAGAGGGCGCGTACGATCGCGAACTCAAGAAGCGTGTTAAGACGTCCAAAATGCGCACGGCGCAAGCAACGGATGCCAGTGTGGATAACACCGATGCATCCCGCGACCGCTGGCGTGTAAAATGGTAAAGAAGGAGTTTAAAGGGTATGAAAAAGTTTTTTCAGGAATTCAAAGAGTTCATTGCCAAGGGTAACGTGCTGGATATGGCCATCGGTGTCGTCATCGGCGGTGCGTTCAAGGAAATCGTGAACGCTCTCGTTAACAACGTCATTATGCCGTTGGTTGCAAAGCTCACGGGTGGCGTTTCGGTGGAAGAATGGAAATGGGTGCTCGAGCCCGCCGTTATCGAAGACGGAGCGGAGATCGCCCCCGAAGTTGCTGTGCAATATGGCATCTTCATTCAAGCGATCATCGATTTCCTGCTGATCGCCTTCTGCATCTTCGTGGTTCTGAAGATCATGCTCGCTATGCAGAACAAGACCAAGGAGCTGCTTAAGAAGAAGGAAGAAGAAGTTGTGGAGGAAGCTGTGGAAGAAGCACCTCCTGCCGAAACCGAAATGGACGTGCTGAAGGATATTCGCGCGTTGCTTTCCGCTAAAGGCGAAGAATAAGAGCAAAACGGGGTAACGAAAGTTACCTCGTTTTTTGTTTATACTATCATCGGGAGGTGACGGTATGAACAAAAAAGCAAAGCGCACCGAAACGGACGAGCAGATCATTTATGGAAATCCCGAAACGGTGAGCGAGCAGCTGCACAAATACGGCACGTATGAGATTCAGCCCACGCAGGATTCCGATAACGAGTTCCCCACCATTGCGCAGGGCTTGCCGAAACGCAAAAAAGGCGAATAATCGGCGGCGCACGGGTAACCCTACCTCTGAAAGGGTGAGAGTATGGATTGGTGGATGCTGTTAAAAGCGTTTGCGGTGGGTGGGTTGATTTGTATGGTGGGGCAGGTGCTCATAGATTTAACGAAGCTCACGCCTGCACGCATTCTTGTGCTGTACGTCACGCTCGGCGTGGCGCTCACGGCGGTGGGGCTGTACGATCCGCTTATCGAATTTGCGGGCGGCGGCGCGAGTATTCCACTCACGGGCTTCGGCTACGCGCTTGCCAAGGGCGTGCAGCAGGGCATTGCCGAAAAAGGGTGGATCGGTATTTTCACGGGTGGCATCACGGGCACGGCAGGCGGTATTGCGTTTGCCGTCACGGCGGCGCTCGCCTGCGGCATTATCAGCCGTTCCAAAGAGAAAACGTGATAAAAGCACCCCGAAGCCATCGCTTCGGGGTGCTTTACTTTAAAAGAACAGTTGAAATTTTTAAAAAGAAGTGGTACACTTTAAAACAGAGTACACGGAGAGGAACGTGAAAATATGATTACGTTAAAAAACGATAAAATGACGGTGGATATTCTGGAGTTCGGCGCCGAGATGCAGCGCATCACCGCGGCCGACGGCACGGAGTATCTGTGGCACGGCGATCCGCAATATTGGGCAGGGCGCGCCCCCGTGCTGTTCCCGAACTGCGGCAGAATGTTAAATAACGTTTATTATTATGAGGGCAAGCAATACGAGCTGTCCATCCACGGCTTTGCAAAGTATTACGATTTCGAGGTGGAATCGGCCACCGAAACCGAAGCGGTATTTTTCTTGAAGGATAACGCGGAAACGCGCAAATCGTATCCGTTTGAATTTGAGTTCCGTGTTCGCTATGCCTTGGAAGGTGACCGCATCGTGATCGGCTACAGTATCTACAATCCGTCGGCCGATAAAATGCTGCTCGCCTCGGTGGGCTCGCACGAAGCTTATGCCTGTCCCGAAGGACTTACCGCGTACGACGTGGTGTTTGAAAAAGAGGAGCCCCTCAATTCGCACTACGTAGGCGCCGGCATCACGCACGCTACGTATCCCGTGGAAGCGCCCGGCGGCGTTCTTCCGCTGAAGGATGAATATTTCGCTATTGATGCGCTGGTGTTCCGTAACCTGCAATCCAAGGAAGTGTCGGTGCGTAACCGCGAAACCGGCCGCGGCGTGACCGTGAATTTCGACGGCATCGAAACGCTGCTTATCTGGACGAAGCCCGGCGCGCCGTTCGTGTGCATCGAGCCGTGGTGCGGCTTCCCGTGCTGGGAGGATTTTGACGGCAATCTGGAAAACAAAGAGGGTATCCGCCGCATTGCCCCGAAGGATACCTACAACATTCAGCACACCATCACGCTGCTTCCTTAATTTGGTGTTGACAAACGGCGAAAGATGGAGTATACTGATTGTCGCTGAAAAAAGTGAATAGGTCCTTATCAAGAGAGGTGGAGGGAACAGGCCCTGCGAAGCCCGGCAACCTGCGTACGTGCAAGGTGCCAAATCCTGCGGTTTTGACCGACAGATGAGGTGATAGAACGCCCCGAGTCTGCATCGGGGCGTTTTTTAGCGAAAAAAGGAGGAAGTTAGTAT
>JAZQTE010000109.1:0-1277 GCA_045630505.1 Acutalibacteraceae bacterium
CAACGTTATCCGATTATGAAAAAAGTCTCGCAGAGTGATCTCTGCGGAACTTTTTGGTTATTTTTCTAAAAATCCGGGTGTGATGAAGTGCGGCGGGGGAGCGGGATTCTTTTTGCCGAGTGTGGGAAGCTCGGTTAAATATTGCTTGATCATATCGCCCGTAACGCCGTTTTGACGGGTAATATCGCGGAAAAAGTAGCCGCTGGGTTTGACGGTGCGTTCAAAGGTTTCGAAATCCACGTGACACAAGCCGAAGCGTGGCTTGAAGCTGGCCCATTCGTAATTATCAAGCAGCGACCAGTACAGATAGCCGCGCACGTCGGCGCCTTGACGGATGGCTTCGTGAATGGCGTTAAGGTAGGTGACCAGATATACGATGCGGAAACGGTCGTCGATAGTGCTTAATCCGTTTTCGGTGATGTAAATGGGCTTGTCGTGCAGGCGGCTGAGGTTGGCGATCATACATTCGGGGAACAGCTCTTCCAAATAGAAATCCTTATCTACCATCACAAGCCGCTTGTGGTCGTAGGCTTTTCGTTCCATAGCAGCGGTGCGCGAATCGATGAGCGAGCGCGTGTAGCTGTTGATTGCCCAAAAATCCACCGAATCCTTTACATCGGGATCGTACACGCCGTCGCGGTGCGGATACACGATCTCGCCCGTGCGAATGGCGTGAAAGAAGAATTCGTGATCGATCATATCGTGGTATTGCGTGGCAATGTTGTCCATACGGTCGAACGGACGGTAGGGCATATAATGCACGAGTGCGTGATTAGAGCTGATGGGCGCCGAAGAATATTGCTTGATCAGGTGATAGGCACGAGCGTGGTAGCGCACGGAGTTGAGTTTATACGGAATGCGCTCGGGCCAGTTGCCGAGATTGAATTCGTTGATCACGTTCCAAAAATCTACGTAGGGTGCAAGCTTTGGTACGATGTAGTTTAGGTATTCTTCGAAATAGTGCCAGTTTTCCATTTTGGTGAAATGCCCCAGCTTTTCAAACCACAACGGATGCGTGAAATGCACCAGTGTACAAAATGTTTTGATACCACGCTCTTTAAGCATGGAAAAGAAACGAATGTAGTGATCGGTTGCCTCTTTGTCGAACACGCCTGCCTCCGGCTCAATACGGCACCATTCCACCGAGGTGCGAAACGCTTGGTTCTCCAGCTCTTGCATCAGCTCGATATCACGTTCGTACAGCTCCCAGCTGTTGCACGCCATTCCCGAACGCTCTTCGTATTGCAGTTCCTCGATGGCCGCTTTTTGGTTGTTAG
>JAZQTE010000110.1:0-5690 GCA_045630505.1 Acutalibacteraceae bacterium
TGCTTATGTTCTTCACCTCGGGCACCACGGGCTATCCCAAGATCGCCGCGCATAACTACAAATACGCACTGGGGCATTTCCACACGGCCCGCTACTGGCACGACGTGGATCCCGACGGCCTCCACTTCACCATTTCGGATACGGGCTGGGCAAAAGCAATGTGGGGCAAGCTGTACGGCCAATGGCTGTGCGAAGCCGCCACCTTCGTGTACGATTTCGACCGTTTCGACGCGGCCGATATTCTGCCGATGTTCGCCAAATACAAGATCACCACATTCTGCGCACCGCCCACGATGCTGCGTATGATGATCAAGCAAGATATCTCGCAATACGATTTCTCGTCGGTCAAGCATATGACGACGGCAGGCGAAGCCCTCAACCCCGAGGTGTACCGCCAATTCGAAAAAGCCACGGGCTTGCAGATCATCGAAGGCTTCGGCCAAACCGAAAGCACGATGATCATCGGCAATATGGTGGGTGCATCGCATAAGATCGGTTCTATGGGCAAGCCTGCCCCGATCTACGACGTAAGCATCGTCGATCCCGATGGCAACCCCGTTCCCGTGGGTGAAACGGGCGAGATCGTGGTAAACGTGAAGGACGGCGCTCCCTGCGGCCTGTTCACGGGCTACTACAACGCGCCCGAAAAAACGGCCGAGGTATGGCACGATGGCTTCTACCACACGGGCGATACCGCGTGGATGGACGAAGACGGCTTCTATTGGTACGTCGGCCGTGTGGACGATGTTATTAAGTCTTCCGGCTACCGCATTGGGCCGTTCGAGATCGAAAGCGTGATCATGGAGCTGCCCTACGTGCTGGAATGCGGCGTTTCTGCCGCTCCCGACGAGGTGCGCGGTCAGGTCGTTAAAGCCAGCATCGTGCTGGTAAACGGCACCGCACCGTCCGACGAGCTCAAAAAAGAGATTCAGGATTACGTGAAAAAGCGCACGGCGCCGTATAAATATCCCCGTATCGTGGTGTTCTGCGATTCGCTGCCCAAGACGGTGAGCGGTAAGATCCAGCGCAACAAGCTGTAAGGTGAGCGTATGAGAGAACATAAACGGTTAACGATCTTATGCGGACACTACGGCAGCGGCAAAACCAACGTGGCGGTCAATATTGCCTACACGCTGAAGGAAACGTGCGAACGTGTCACGATTGCCGATTTGGATATCGTGAACCCGTATTTCCGCACCAAAGACAGCAGCGACGATTTCGCCGCCCGCGGTATCGAGCTTATCTGTTCGGAATACGCCAACAGCAACGTCGATATTCCTGCGCTGCCGCCCGAAATGTACGCCATAACCGACAACACGGAGCTTACCGTGGTGCTGGATATCGGCGGTGACGATCGCGGCGCTTTGGCGCTCGGCCGCTTGGCCCCGAAGATCAGGGAAGAAAATAACTATTCGATGTTGATGGTCATCAACCGCTATCGGCCGCTCACGCCCGACGCCGCCTCCACCGAAGAGGTGATGCGCGAGATCGAAACGGCGTGCGGTATCAAGTTTACGGGGCTTATCAACAATTCCAATCTCGGTGCGGAAACCACCGCCGAAGACGTGCTTTCGTCGGTTGCCTACGCCGCCGAGGTGGAAAAACAAACGGGCGTGCCGCTGGTGCTCACCACCGCGCGGAACGATCTGTGTGCGGAACTGGAAGGGAAGGTACCCCACCTGTTCCCGTTGGAACTTCAGTCAAAAATCGGCTTTTCTTGCTGATATGAATAAAGGGAGTAGTGAAAATGGCAAAACTGACATTTAAAACCGACTACTGCAAGGGTTGCGGGTTGTGCGTAGACGCTTGCCCCAAACACTTGCTGCAGCTGGCGAGCGACAAGATCAACAAAAAAGGTCATCATCCCGCCGAGATCACCGACCAAGCGGCCTGCGTGGGCTGTGCGGCCTGCGCGATGATGTGTCCGGATTGCATTATCAAGGTAGAAAGGTAAGGTGAGCAACGTGGCAGATAAGGTATTGATGAAAGGTAACGAAGCCATCGCCGAAGCAGCGATCTTGGCGGGCTGCCGTCACTATTTCGGGTATCCCATCACCCCTCAAACGGAGATTGCCGCCTATATGGCGAAAAAGATGCCCAAGATCGAAGGCGGCTGCTTCCTGCAAGCCGAAAGCGAAATTGCGGCTATCAATATGGTCTACGGCGTGTCTGCAACGGGCAAGCGTGTAATGACCTCCTCCTCCAGCCCCGGTATCGCCCTTAAGAGCGAAGGCTTGTCTTATTTGGCAGGCGCCGATCTGCCGGCTTTCATTGTAAACGTCCAGCGCGGCGGCCCCGGCCTTGGCGGCATTCAGCCCAGCCAGTCGGATTACTTCCAAGCCACGCGCGCAGGCGGCCACGGCGATTTCCGTATGATCGTGCTGGCTCCTGCTTCGGTGCAGGAAATGGCCGACCTCACGGTGAAAGGCTTCGATCTGGCCGATAAATACCGTATGACGGCGATGGTACTGGCCGATGGTACGATGGGACAAATGATGGAGCCCGTAAGCCTCGATTACGATATCCCTGCCGTGCCCGAAAAGCCTTGGGCCACCACGGGTACCAAGCTTGAGCGCAAGCACAATATCGTAAACTCCTTGTTCTTAAAGCCCGAGGAGCTTGAAAAATTCAACTTCGACCGCTACGAGCGTTATAAGTACATCGAAGAAAACGAAACCATGTACGAAGAGTTTATGGTAGACGATGCCGACGTGGTGGTAGCCGCCTTCGGTATTGCCGCCCGTGTATCGCGCAGTGCGGTGGTGGAAGCCCGCAAGCAGGGCATCAAGGTCGGCCTTATCCGTCCCATCACGCTGTGGCCCTTCCCGAAAGCTCCGTTTGCCAAAGCCGTGGAGCACGCCAAGGCGTTCATCTCGGTGGAGCTGTCGATGGGGCAAATGATCGAAGATGTGCGCCTTGCCACCGAATGCAAGGTGCCGGTAACGCTGTGTAACCGCGCTGGCGGTATGATCCCCTCGCCCGAGCAGGTATTGGAAGCCATTAAAGCGGCTGCGAACGGAGGTGCCAAGTAATGGTTGTTTTTGATAAACCCCACGCTCTTAACGATATCCCGATGCACTATTGCCCCGGCTGTACCCACGGTATCATTCACCGTTTGGTGGCCGAGGTTATCGACGAGCTCGGCATCGAAGGCCGCACCATCGGTATCGCACCCGTTGGTTGCTCGGTTATGGCGTACGATTATTTTAACTGCGATATGATCGAAGCGGCACACGGCCGCGCTCCGGCCATTGCCACGGGTGTTAAGCGTGCCGATCCCGAAAACCACGTGGTTTTCACCTATCAGGGGGACGGCGACTTGGCCTCCATCGGTATGGCGGAAACGGTGCACGCTGCTGCCCGTAACGAAAACATCACCATCATCTTTGTCAACAACGCGATCTACGGTATGACGGGCGGCCAAATGGCTCCCACCTCGCTGCCCGGTCAGGTCACGCAGACCTCGCCCTACGGCCGCGACGTCAATCACTGCGGTTATCCCATTCGCGTTTGCGAAATGCTGTCGCAGCTTGAAGGCCCCGAATACCTCGAGCGTGTAACGGTAAACAGTGTGAAGAACATCCGCGCCGCCAAGAAGGCCATCAAAAAGGCGTTCCAAAATCAGTTGGACGGCAAGGGCTTCTCGCTGGTGGAAGTGGTATCTTCCTGCCCCACCAACTGGGGTATGACTCCGCAGGCCGCGCTGAAATGGATCGACGACAATATGCTGCCGTACTATCCGC
This sequence comes from Acutalibacteraceae bacterium, assembly GCA_045630505.1. Classification (GTDB taxonomy): domain Bacteria; phylum Bacillota; class Clostridia; order Oscillospirales; family Acutalibacteraceae; genus RGIG3009. The sequence goes on from JAZQTE010000110.1 coordinate 3,744, forward strand.
TCGGCGTGTATAAAGACCGTTCGGCGGCAAAGGAGGAAAAATAATGAGCACCACACAGTTTTTGTTCTCCGGCTTCGGCGGTCAGGGTATTCTGTTTGCCGGTAAATTTCTGGCCTACAAAGGCTTGATGGACGGCAAACAAGTCAGCTGGTTGCCCTCCTACGGTCCCGAAATGCGCGGCGGCACCGCCAGCTGCGGCATTATTCTCAGCGATGATCCCGTTGGCTCGCCCATTGTTGCCAATCCCGACGTACTGGTAGCGATGAACCTGCCCTCGCTGGATAAATACGAGGATTCCGTGGTTCCCGGCGGTATCATTTTCGCCGATTCCACGCTCATCGAACGCAAGGTCAAGCGCGACGATGTCACCGTATACTACGTTCCTGCCACCAAACTGGCGAACGACAACGGCACGCCCACACTGGCCAATATGGTGCTGATGGGTAAGATCCTCAAAGTGCTTAACGATTTCGGTGAAGACAGCCTGCGCGCTGCGCTGGGCAAGGTTATTTCCGCCAAGCGTGTCGATATGCTGGAGGTCAACCTCAAAGCAATGCAGCTCGGCGCCGACTATGAATAAGGAGTGAAGGAAATGCAGATCGCAATCACCAAAACCACCGCTCCCAAGGAGAAGCCCGAAGCTTCCACGCTGGGATTCGGTAAATATTTTTCCGATCATATGTTTGTGATGGATTACTCTCGCGAAGAAGGCTGGCACGATGCCCGCATCGTTCCGTTTGCCAATCTTTCGCTGCACCCTGCGTCCACGGTGCTGCACTACGGCTCGGAGATCTTCGAAGGCCTGAAAGCCTATCGCCGTGCCGACGGTAAGGTACAGCTGTTCCGTCCGCTGGAAAACATCCGCCGTATGAACCGTTCGGCCGAGCGTATGTGCCTGCCCACCATTCCCGAAGAAGACGCCTTGTACATTCTGAAGGAATTTGTGAAATTCGAGCAGGAATGGACTCCCTCGGCGGCAGGCACGTCGCTGTATCTGCGCCCGTTTATGTTCGGTAACGACGAAACGCTCGGCGTGCACGCCGTGCATAACGCCACCTACGTGATCATTGCATCGCCCGTGGGCAGCTACTATAAGGAAGGCATCAACCCCGTTAAAATTATGATCGAAGATCAAGACGTGCGCGCTGTGCGCGGCGGTACGGGCGAAGCCAAGTGCGGCGGTAACTACGCCGCTTCCAACCGTGCAGGCGAGCGTGCCGAGCAAAAGGGCTATTCGCAGGTATTGTGGCTGGACGGTGTGGAACGCAAGTACATCGAAGAAGTCGGTGCGATGAACGTTATGTTCAAAATCGGCGGCGAGATCGTCACGCCGATGCTGTCCGGCTCCATTCTGCCGGGTATCACCCGCAAGTCCTGCATCGAGGTGCTTAAAAAGGCCGGCTACAAAGTGAGCGAGCGTCTGTTCAGCATTGACGAGCTGGAAGCGGCCATGGAAAACGGCACGTTGGAAGAAGCGTGGGGATGCGGTACCGCCGCAGTGGTATCGCCCATCGGCGAATTCTGCTATAAGGGTATCAAGCACGCTGTGAACGACGGCAAGATCGGCGAGGTCACGCAAATGCTGTACGACACGCTGACGGGTATCCAATGGGGCAAAACCGAAGACACCTTCGGCTGGACCTGCCAACTCGATTGATAACCAAGAGGGACAGTGTTGCTGTCCCTCTTTTTGGAGTGAAGACGTATGAAAGTAACTTATGAACAACTGAAGAGCATCGCTCTTGGCGCGGTGCGGCTGGAAGAAACGGTGGAGGGAGTACGGTTTTATCGCTTCACCGAAGAACAAGCTGTTTTTTACAAAGAAAATACACGCAGCACCACGTCGGCCGGCGTGCGCCTTCGTTTCCGTACAGACAGTACAAAACTGGGGTTGGTCGTCGTCGCTACGCATATGACCTCTCGCAGCTTTTTCTCGATGGACGTGCT
>JAZQTE010000111.1:0-1985 GCA_045630505.1 Acutalibacteraceae bacterium
CTCCAGCGTGGTAGTGGTGCTTTGCACATCCGACACCGTGGTGGTTGCCGTGTCGCTCGGTTCGCCGCCGCAGGCCGCCAGCGACAGCAACAGTATACCGCATAACAAAAGAGCCAAAAATCTTTTCACCAAAATCATCTCCTACAAATTTAATCCCTCTGTATTTTCAGTATAGCACGTTTACAAAAAAAGTCAAACCCCACTGAAACGGGGTTTGACTTTTTGCTTACAGATGAAACAGCGTGCGGAGAGTATCGAGCACGTTGTCGGTATCCACGGCGTCCACGTTCGGCAGCGTGCCGCGCATACGGTACGGATGCCCCACCACTGAAAGTAATTCTTCGTCGTTGCGGCTGTCGCCGAAGGCCACGGCTTGCTCGGGTGTGATGCCGAGCTTTTCCATTAACGTGAGCGCGGCGTTACCCTTATTGGCACACGGGGCTACCAGCTCGGCAATTCCCGGCTCGCGATACGCCAAGCGGTAGTTGAGGCTTTCGGGGGGAACGCGGTCGGTAAACAGCTCCAGCTTTAACACGGGTTCACCCACTTGGTTAGGATTGTCGATGGGTTTTCCTACGGGTGCGCCGCCCAAGCTGTAGGCCGCTTCACGTCCGTGAACGGTGGCCTTGGGATACTCCTTCAGCAGTGCCGCCACCGCCCTTTGGGGCAGGGGGCGTTTATGTAACACAAAATCGGCGCGGCGGGTGAGTGCGCCGTCTAAACAGATGAACACCAACCGATGCGCCAGTGCGCCAAACAGCGTGCGCAGCTGCGTATATGGGCGACCGCTCGCAATGGCCACGGTGATACCGCGGTCGGTCAGACGGCGCAATACATCCAACGTTTCTTCGCTCACGGCGGCTTCGCCGCGAGGCAGCAGCGTGCCGTCAACGTCGCAAAATACCAAGCGTAACATAACAGCTCTCCTTACTTCATCGTTACCACGGTGACACCCGTTTCGCCTTCGCCGTAGGCGCCCAAACGGAACGAAGCCACACCGGGGCAGGATTTGAGATGGGCTTGCACGGCGGCGCGCAGAGCTCCTGTGCCTTTGCCGTGAATGATGGTGACACGCTCAAGCCCCGTGAGGCGAGCGTCGTCTAAAAACTTGTCTACTTCAAGCAGCGCTTCTTCGGTGGTGAGTCCGCGCAGATCCAATTCGGTACGTGCCGAACGTGATGCGCGCGAGAAATCGCCGCGGTCACGACGGGGCGTGGCAGGCGTTTGCGATTTCGGCTTTTTCTCAAGCAGCCGCAGTGACGTTACGGCCACGCGTGTGCGAATGATCCCTGCTTGTACCTCCACCTGCCCCGAAGCATCGGGTGCCGAGATCACCACGGCAGGTTTATCCAAGTCGGTGAGAAGCACATCGTCCCCCACCTTGAGAGGACGGGGAAGGGTGTACGCTTCTTTGCGTTTTTGTGTGACGGGATCGATTTCGTCTTCCAGTTTGTTTAAACGATTACGCAGCCCCGAACGCGCCGCAGCGGCTTTTTGCGCAAAGTCGGCGTCGTTTTGGCGACGGCGCAGCTTATCAAGCTCCTCCACCAACGCTTCGGCATCGTGCCGCGCACGTTCCACCAAACGCTTGGCTTGGTCGCGTGCTTCGGTGAGTTCCTTTTCGCGCAGACGGTCGATTTGCTCCAATTGTGCCTCGGCCTCGCGCTTGGCGGTGGCCGCTTCGGCAGAAAGGCGGCGCGAAAGTGCCAGCTGTTCTTCGAGTTCCTGCCGTTTTTCTTCCAGCCCGTTAATAATTTCTTCCAAACGCCGATCGTCGCTGTCTACCAGCGAACGGGCGTGCTGCACCACGGAGGGAGGCATACCCAAGCGCTCGGAAATAGCAAACGCATTGGAACGGCCGGGAACGCCCACCAGCAAACGATAGGTGGGGCGCAGGGTAGCAACGTCGAATTCGCAGCTGCCGTTTTCCACTCTTGCGGTCTGCAAAGCGTATGCCTTGAGCTCGGCATAGTGGGTGGTGGCGG
>JAZQTE010000112.1:0-1649 GCA_045630505.1 Acutalibacteraceae bacterium
AGCAAATAATAAAACTAATGTTTCATATTGTTGTAATGATGACCCCGATATTGCCTTATCCGATATTAAAGTTGGTGATACTATTAGTGGAAATTATCGTTGGTTATCAAAAAACAATATGGCAAAGTTTATAACTGTGGAATATCATAATTAAAAATTTGAATTCGTCGAACAGAGGATATTTATAAAAGGGTTTTAGGGTCTCCTAACAAGTGGAAAATGTGCCGTACATTTTCCCTGCTTGTTACGGTATAAGACAAAATTAAAAAGCCTCCCTTGTGCAAAGGGAGGTGGCAAAAATCTTTGATTTTTGACGGAGGGATTGCTGGTCGTCTGCAATTTACAATCCCCCAGTCTTTTTGCTTCGCAAAAATCCAGCCCCCTTTACACAAGGGGGCCTTTTTCTGTCCTTACGGGTACAACGCCTAGGGAGGCGCTTTTTTTGTTTATATTGCTGCGGTGAGTAAGGCGTACAACAACGGAATCGTTAAAACGCAGGCAACGTGTGAGATCATCGCCATGGAGGCACCCGTATTGGTGTCGCCACCATAGGCGGCAGGAAACACCACCGTATTAAGGCCGAGGGGTGTGCCAAACGCAAACAGCGTAAAAATAAGTGATCGTTCATCGGCGCCGAGCAGATACAGCGCCCCGACGAGCACCGTCGGAAACACCAGTAAGCGTAGTGCCGTGGCAAGGTAAACCTTGCGGTCGGTTATTAAGGCTTTGAAGGAATAGCCGCCCACGACGACACCCGTTAAAATCATTGCTACGGGAGCCATACAAGCAGCGCACTTTTCCAGCAGGTTGGATACAAAAGCAGGAATGTGTGCGTTGGCGCCGCTGATACCGACGATCGCACCAAGCACCAAGGCGATCAGCGGCGGTGTGATAAGCCGTTTAAGCGCCCCTCCCGATTGCTTGTCTTTCGGGATCAGTAGGGCGATGCCCCACGTGTACACGCCGACATTAAGCGGCAGCGTATACATCATATACGGATATAAAAATTCTTCGCCCAAAATAGCAGGGACAATAGCGTTGCCCATAAAACCGTAATTGGCAAAGGTGAGGGCGTAGCGGTATACGTTTTGTTGATAAGGATGACTCTCGAAGCGTTTATACAGCACTGCCGCTATCAGGGCCGATACGATCAAAACGCCCGTGGCTGTCAGCGTGTAGCGGAAATGCTCCGTTACCGAGGCCACCGTGCAATAGTTGCGGAAGGTATTGAATGTGAGCGCCGGCACGAATACGTAGGTTTCGACACGGGAAAGCACGACGTCGGCTCCTGCGGCCAAAACGTTCTTTTTGCGCAGACAATACCCAATCACGATACAGCACAGCATCACCAGCATTGGCGATACCGTGGCTAAAAACACCGAAAGCATAGCTTCTCCCCCTTACGGTTGTACATTATAGCACCCTTCCGCCCGACGCGCAAGAGGTCTTTAAAGAAAATGGTGCGTCACAAGCCGAATTGTGTGCAGGATAAAAAGTATTTCAGCCCCGTGTATCGCAGGGTTTTGCGGTCGTTTTGCACCATAGCTTGTACGGTTTCGCGACAGCCGACACCCACCAGCACCTTTTTGGCACGGGTGACGGCGGTGTACAGCAGATTGCGATAGCACAGCTGAAGATTATTCCGATAC
>JAZQTE010000113.1:0-1129 GCA_045630505.1 Acutalibacteraceae bacterium
AACAACTTTTCGCCTTCGTTGATGTGCGCCATTTCGCGACCGCGGAAAAGAATCGACAGGGTAACCTTGTCCTTCTTGGCGAGGAATTCGCGCGCTTTGTTGACCTTAACTTGAACGTCGTGATCGCCGGTTTTCGGACGCAAACGCAGTTCTTTCACTTGCGTTTTATTCGTTTGTTGCTTCGCGACGCGTTTCTTTTGTTGATATTTGTACTTGCCGTAATCCATAATGCGGCAAACGGGCGGCGTAGCCGTGGGTGCGATCTTTACCAGATCCAGTCCGTGTTCCTCCGCCAGTTCCAGCGCTTGTGCCGCCGACATTACGCCAAGCTGGGCACCGTCTTCGCCGATAACGCGGATTTCCTTGTCTTGAATCTGCTCGTTGATCTGCATTTCTTTCGTTGCTATGGGGAAACACCTCCACCTAATTCTGCATAAAAAACGCGGGCAGAAAAACTGCCCGCGCGATTCTTACCACCGGTTTGGAGGAGATCCTATCAACCTGACGAGAACGTGATCTGCAGGTGAGAGCGGGCAACGCTCTGCTTCGTTTTCTTACCGGTATATTATACCGCACTTTTGCGAAATGTCAATATCTCTCGCAAAAAAATTTTTTTAAATGGAAATATCGTGTGCAATGCGGAACAAATCAATATCAAACGGCTTCTTCATACGCAGAGCCTCGCTGATATCGTAATCCATCACGCGGTTGCCTTGAATGGTTACCACACGGTTGCTCTTGCCTGCCAGCAGCAGCTCCACCGCACAATGCCCCATACGGCTGGCCAAAACACGGTCGCGCACCGTGGGATCGCCGCCGCGTTGCACGTGGCCCAAAATGGTGGCACGGGATTCCACGCCCGTTTCTTCTTCAATGCGCTTGGCAAATTCCACCACGTGGCCGACACCCTCTGCCACGATAATGATAAAGTGCTTTTTGCCCGTAGCCGAGGTCTTTTTCATACGCTGAAGAATATCACGGTCGAAATCATACGGCACCTCGGGAACCAGAATACTGGTAGCACCCACGGCAATACCCACGTTGAGCGCCAGATAACCGGCGTGACGGCCCATAACCTCCACGACGCTGCAGCGATCGTGCGATTGAGAGGTATCACGCAGCTTATCGA
>JAZQTE010000114.1:0-3456 GCA_045630505.1 Acutalibacteraceae bacterium
TTGCAGCTCTGCGGTGACCTTCTCTTTTTTCTTGTCTTCTCATCTCTAATATTTCTTTTTCATATTCGTTTATATGACGATAATTTCTTGACATAACAAAACCTCCTATGGTAGTTGTTTTAATTCTACCATAGGAGGTCGTCTTTTTCTATTGTCCGTTTTTACTGGACTTGTGCACGTGCGGCCATAGCCCGTTTTGGTTATTCGACTTCGACGATGCCGCCGTCTTTTACGGTGATCGTCATACCGTCTTTTACGTAATTCAAAAATTCATCGCCCAGCGAATCGACAACGGGCATGGTGACGCCGTCGGCCCAGACGTCGGCCAGCACGGCGCCTGCCGCGGCCAGTGAGTCGATGGGGTTGGCGAACAGCATACACGCGGGATTTTTCTTCATAGAGCAGGCGCAATACAGCACCAAGCCGCCCGTGGTGGAGCCGATGGTCTGCGGCAGGCACAGCGCCTTGCCGAGCAGGGGCTTACCGTACAGCTGACGGTTGCTTTGGTCGCCGCATTTCACTTCTTTATCGCCAAACTGCAGAGCCATTTGGAACGAAGCGAGCGTGTTGAAGCCTTCGGTGGTGACGACGGCCTCGGCGGTGACCTCGCCGGGGGTGATTACGCGTCCTTGAAACTGTTTCATTATTGATTCCCTCCCGTGATCGCCGTGAGAATTTCGGCATCGGTGTAATATCTGGCGCTGGTGTAGGTGCGCAGCTTGTTAGACGACGTGATGACGGGCATCTTTTTGCACAAGGGGTTGTTCATATACATCAGCGGACAGATATACGAGGTGATAACGCCCGTGGCTTTAAGACGGGCGGCGTATTCCGTGTTGGCGAACGACTCCAGCACGCCGGGGGCGGCGGTGAACACCGTGGGAACCGTTACCTTTTTCTTGCCGTTCTTTTTGAGGGCGGCTTCGAGTTTTTCCGTCCAATCCTTCAGCTGCTCCAGCGACAGATGCGGACAGCCCACGAAGCAGAGCTTGGGCGCGGCATCGGGATTTTTCCAGATGACGGGATAGCTTTTTTGCACGCGTTCGAGCTCGGCGTCGTCGATGACGTATTCCTTGGCGCCTTCGGCAACGAGGGCTTCACCGAGCTCCACGGCTTCGGGCGTGAGGCCTGCAATGTGATACAAGCCCACGGCACCGTTGGAGGCGGTGGCGGCACCGAAATCCTTAAGGTAGGCTTTGGCGGCATCGTTCAGCTCGGTGCCGAGCCAGTTTTCGAGGCCGACGACGTAGGGAACGTCCTCCATTACCTTCATACCGATAGCAGAACCGAGCAGCTGGGCCTCGGGCTTTTTGGTGGTTTGCACCTTGACTACCCACGTGGCCTTGCGGCCTTCATCGGTGAGCAGGCCGAAATAGGGAACGTAGCCTACGATGGAGCCCATAATATCAATGATGCCCGAGTTGCGGTTGCAGCGTGCGCCGAGCACGGAGTTGGCGTATACCACGGCGCTGGATTCGGCCCACGAAAGCACGTCGCCCTTTTGCGGTACGTTGCCGACCTCGTCCATATAGCAGGTGCAGGTGAAGGCGTTTTTGTTCATCAGCCCCAGCTTTTCGAGCTGGTCTTCGTAAAAGCCCTGCTTTGTGTACATAAATTTATTGAACACGAGGTTTTGCAGGAAATTCGCAGGAACGTTTTTGTCGATAGGACGGGGGTCCACCGAGAATTGCTGTTCCGAGGCCACGCCTGCATCGAGCAGCTGCTGCATTAAATCGTATACGGGGGACATAACCTTGAGGCCGAACGAGGTGACCAGATGGTTATATTTGGAGGTGATGGGGACGAGCTTTTCGGCTCCGAACGCATCGCCGTACATCACGAGCGTTTTCATTACCTTGGCAAGCGTTTCGCCCTTTTCGCCGTTGAGGATCGCTTGCTGTTCTTGCGTTAAAATCATAGCGGATGCTCCTTTACAGTTTCATACAGGTATTCCACGCGCCCCAAATGACGGTGCGGAGATTGCCCACCTTATCGGCGTCACCGATCACGTGGATATGCTTGCCCTTGGCGGCCACGGGGGCCGGGTTGTAGCCTACCGAAAGAATGACGGAATCCGTGTCCACGGTGAAGGTGTTGCCGTCCTTCCCACGCAGCGTGACGCAGCCTTCACCGATCTCGCACAGTGCGGTTTCCAAGTAGACGGGTACCTGATTGGTCTTGAAGAAATCGCGCAGGTAGCTGGTGTTGGCAAGGCATACGCCCTTGGTGGTGATAAGGTCGTCCTGCATTTCCACAATGGTGGGCTTCTTACCGTTTAAGTACAGATCGTAGGCGACCCCACAGCCCGTAAGCCCGCCGCCGATGACGACGACGTTTTCGCCCACGGGCTTGTTGCCGAGCAGGTAATCCACCGCTTCGACCGCTGTTTCGGCACCCTTGACGGGAATGCGCTTGGCGGTAGCGCCCGTGGCAACGATGATCTCGTCGGCGTCCAGCGCTTTAACGTCGGTGATCTCGGTGTTCATCTTCACCTCGATGGGATACTTGGCAAGCTCACGGATATACCACGCAATGAGCGCACGGTCCTTTTCTTTAAACGACGGCGAAGCAGCCGCCACGAACACGCCGCCGAGTGCGTTTGATTTTTCGTACAGCGTGACGCTGTGACCGCGCTTGGCACACACGAGGGCTGCCTCCATACCGCCGATACCGCCGCCGATGACGGCGATTTTCTTTTGCTTTTTGGCAGGGGCAATGTAATATTTCTTGGACTGCATCGTTTCGGGGTTGAGTGCGCAGCGAGCCAAGCCCATCGTGTCGGTGAGGTCTTGGGTGTTGGCGTGGCCTTTGGAGGACGAGAAGTTGAAGCAGCCGCTGTGGCAGCAGATGCAGGGCTTAATATCCTCCAGACGGTCTTCGATCAGCTTGGTGATCCACGCAGGATCTACCAAGAACTGGCGAGCTACGCCAATGGCGTCTACCTTGCCCTCGGCCACGGCAGCAGCGCCTACCTCGGCATCCATACGGCCTGCGCACACCACGGGGATATCTACGAATTTCTTGATATGCGATACGTCCTCGAGGTTGCAGTTTTCGGGCATATACAGCGGCGGATGCGCCCAGTACCACGAATCATAGGTGCCGTTATCGGCGTTGAGCATATCGTAGCCCGCATCCTGCAGGTATTTGGCGGCCTTTTCGGATCCTTCCATATTACGGCCGACTTCCACGTAATCTTCACCCGGCATAGCGCCTTCGCAGAAGCCTTTCATTTTCGATTCCACCGAATAGCGCAGCGAAACGGGATAATCGGTGCCGCAGGCTTCTTTAATGGCCTTTACCACCTCGGCGGCAAAGCGATAACGGTTTTCAAAACTGCCGCCATACTCGTCGGTGCGCTTGTTGAAAAATTCAATAGCAAACTGGTCAAGCAGATAACCCTCGTGAACGGCGTGAACCTCAACACCGTCAACCCCTGCATCTTTACAAAGCTTT
>JAZQTE010000115.1:0-1254 GCA_045630505.1 Acutalibacteraceae bacterium
CGGTGGTGGCCGCCGTGGTTACCACCGTCGTGGTGGTTTCGGCCGCCGTGGTAGTTACCGTTTCGGTAGGGGCGCCGCACGCCGTAAGCAGCAGGCAAAGAGCCAACAGCAACGAAAGCACCTTGTACATACGCATCATACATACCTCCCATTACTTTCTGCTTTTATTATAGCGTGTGTGTTCCGCTTTTTCAAGAAATAAAAAAACACTTGCATTTTCTAAAAACGTGTGGTATACTAATACACGATGATAGTATGGTAGTAAAGGAGTGGGGCAACCCGCTCCTTTGTGTTTGTGGAAAGGAGTGCGTTATGGCCGAGAAGAAACGGGGCAGCGGCGGCATTGCAGCCGTGTGCCGTGCCTTGGCGGAGCCGCTGGCGGAAAGCTTGGGGCTGTCGCTGTGGGACGTGCGCTTTGTCAAGGAAGGCGCCGATTGGTACCTGCGTATCGTCATCGATAAAGAAGGCGGTGTAAGCATCAACGATTGTGTGGATATGACTCACCTCATCAATCCCGTGCTGGATAAAGAGGATCCGATCCCGCAATCCTATTGCTTGGAGGTAATGTCACCGGGCATCGAACGGGAGCTCACCCGTCCCGAGCATTACGAAGCGTTTTTGGGCGAGCTCGTCAAAGCACGTCTGTTCGCGCTCAATGCCGACGGTGATCGTGAATTCGTCGGTTTCCTGCACGAATATACCGACGAAACGCTGACCTTGGAAATGGAAAGCGGCGAGTTAAGGCAATTTTCCCGCAAAGACGTGGCGACAGTGCGCGCCGTCGAGCTGTGGGATGAAGATAACGAAGAAGAATAACGGAGGAATGACACGACATGAGTGGAAATGCGGAATTTTTTGAGGCACTGAAGCTGCTGGAAAAAGAAAAAGGAATCGACGGTGCCTACCTGCTGGAGAAGATCAAAGCGGCCATCGTTTTGGCGGTAAAGAAGGACTTCGGCGGCGACGAAAACATTGTGGTAAAAACCGATCCTGCAACGGGCGAATTCGCGGTATCCGTGTTTAAGCGCGTGGTAGAGGAAGTGGAAAATCCCGATGAAGAGCTGCTGGTTGAGCAGGCGGTAAAATACAAGAAAAGCGCCAAGGTGGGCGACACGGTAGAAATCAAACTGGAAACCCGCCAGTTCGGCCGCATTGCGGCGCAAACCGCCAAGCACGTGATCCGTCAGGGCATTCGCGAAGCGGAGCGTGGCCAGAAATTTATCGAATTCCAGCGTCACAACCAAGAATTGGTCA
>JAZQTE010000116.1:0-1930 GCA_045630505.1 Acutalibacteraceae bacterium
ATTAATTAAATAGCGGGCAATACAGGCGTTAAAGCTCTTTTCATATTGTGTCGGTATTTAATATATCTGGTGGGCCTTCGGGGGTTCGAACCCAGGACCGTCCCGTTATGAGCGGGATGCTCTAACCAACTGAGCTAAAGGCCCGAATGCGGCCGCCGAAGACGATGGCCTGTGTTTAAAGCACGCCTTATATTGTACCATAAATCCACCGCTTGTCAAGTGCTTTTTCGTAAGATTTCAAAAAACAGCCGCAATTTAAACGGGGAGATGCCAAGCATCTCCCCGTTTCTTGTAAAAGTGATACGAAAGCATCGCATTTTAAACGTTTTATTACGCTTCACGCCCCAAACGGAAGGCTGTTTGGTTCATCTCCAAGAATTTGGCGGGAACGCTGTCTTTGATGGCTTGCATCCATTCTTCTTCGGTGAAATCGAAGAACTTGGACAGCTTACCCATCAGCACCAGATTAACCGCCTTGCTGCTGCCCGCTTGCTCGGCGAGAGCCAGCGCATCCACCGTTTCCAAACGCAGACCTGCGGCAGCGATCTTATCCTCGAGGGCTTCGGGATAGACAGCCGCACCCGTGATAACGGGCATCGGGTTGATCTTTTGGGTGTTGGCGATGATAACCCCTTCGGGCTTTAAGTATTCCGTCCACCGAGCGGCTTCCAGCAATTCAAAGGAAACGATAAAATCGGCTTCACCTTTATCGATCACGGGGGAGTACACCTTATCGCCGAAACGGACGTACGTTACCACGCTGCCGCCGCGCTGGCTCATACCGTGTACCTCGGATACTTTAATGTCATATCCTCTTGTCAACAGAAGACGTCCCAACAGCTTGGAGGCAAGCAGGCTGCCTTGGCCGCCCACGCCTACGATCATTACGTTTTTCGTTTTCATTGGGATGCTCCTTTCTTACAGCGCACCGAATTTGCACAGCTGCGCACACACGCCGCAGCCCGTGCAAAGGGTGGCATCGATTTCTACCTTACCGTCCTTCATACTGATGGCAGGACAACCGATCTTCATACACGCTTTGCAGTTGCGGCATTTATCGGGATCGGCTTTGATGGGGCCTGCGTGCTTAACGTATTTCAGCAGCGCGCAGGGACGGCGCGAGATGATCACCGACGGCTCGGCCACGGAAAGCTCTTCTTTCACGGCGGTTTCGGTTTCCTTTAAATCGTACGGATCAACCACGCGCACGCGCTGAATACCCAGTGCACGGCACAGTGCTTCCAGATCCACCTTGGCAGCAGGATCACCCTTCAGGTTCATACCCGTGGTGGGGTTTTGCTGATGCCCCGTCATACCCGTGATGGAGTTGTCCAGGATGATAACGGTGGTGTTGGAGGCGTTGTATGCCACGTTCACCAGCCCCGTCATACCCGAATGCATAAAGGTGGAATCGCCAATCACAGCCACGGTTTTACCGTCGGCCGCACCGTTTTGCGATTTCACGAAGCCGTGAGCACCCGAAATGGAGGCGCCCATACAGATGGTGCTGTCCAGCGCCGACAGCGGCGGAACCGCGCCCAGCGTGTAGCAACCGATATCACCAAGCACCGTGATCTTGTTCTTTGCCAACGTGTAGAACAAGCCGCGGTGCGGGCAGCCTGCGCACATAACGGGCGGCCGCATCGGGATCTCTTCCGAAAGAGCCACGCCGGTGGGGAAGGCTTGTTCCATCGTTTTAGCAACCAGATTTTGGCTGTATTCGCCGATGGGCGAGAATTTTTCCTTGCCAACCACGGGCAGCCCCAAATCGCGCACGAAGCTTTCGACAAACGCATCGAGTTCTTCCACGACCACCAGCGTTTCCACCGAAGCGGCAAACGCACGGATCTTCTGTTCGGGCAGCGGCCAGATCATACCAAGCTTGAGTACGGGGTATTCGTCGCCGAATACCTCTTTAACATACTGATAG
>JAZQTE010000117.1:0-2031 GCA_045630505.1 Acutalibacteraceae bacterium
TAACGCCGTGCAAGCGGCAGTAGATGCCGATGCCCGTGCGGGGGTAATGCGCAATCACTCGGCGGCGCACTTGCTGCAGGCTGCACTGCGTAAGGTTCTCGGCACGCACGTGGAGCAGGCAGGCCAGCTTGTCAGCCCCGACCGTATGCGTTTTGATTTCACGCATTTCTCGGCGCTCACGGCCGAAGAATTGGCCGAGGTGGAACGCCTTGTGAATACGTGGGTGCTGAACGGTATTCCCGTTTCGGTGGAAGAAATGGCTATTGATGAAGCCCGTAAACGCGGTGCCACGGCGCTGTTTGGCGAAAAATACGGTGACGTTGTGCGTGTGGTATCGATGGGTGACGTTTCTATGGAGCTTTGCGGCGGTACGCACGTGGATAACACGGCGAAGCTCGGCTTGTTCCGCATTGTGGCGGAAACCTCGGTTGCTGCCGGTGTACGCCGTATCGAAGCCGTTACGGGTGACGGCGTGCTGGCTCTGCTGAACAGCTATTACAGCGAGCTTGCCAAGGCAGCCGAAGCGCTCAAGGCCAACGGTACCGACGATGTGGTGCGCCGTGCGGCCCAGCTGATGGGTGAATGGAAAGAGGCGCAACGCGAGATCCAAACCATGCGCAGCCAGCAAGCGGCGCAAAAGGCAGGCGATCTGTTCTCCGATGCCGTGGATTGCGGCGGTGTCCAATTGGTGACCGCGCTGCTGCCCGAAACCGACGGTAACGAGCTGCGCGAGCTGTGCGACCGTTGCAAGGACCGTGCTCCCGAAAAAGCAGTGGTGGTGCTGGCAGGCACCTCGCAAGAAAAAGGCTCGGTGACTTTTGTTTGCTGGTGCACCAAGGACGCTGTGGCGGCCGGTGCCAATGCCGGCAGCATCGTGCGTGAGGTTGCCACGCTGTGCGGCGGTAAGGGCGGCGGCAAGCCGGATATGGCTATGGCCGGCGGTAAGGATGCCGCAGCAGCCCCCGATGCATTGAACAAAGCGGCCGATATCGTCCGCGGAATGCTGAAATAAAGGAGAAATAACGATGGATTGCGTATTTTGTAAGATCGTGGCAGGGGAGATCCCCTCCAAAAAAGTATACGAAGATGAAACCGTGCTGGCGTTTTATGATATCCAGCCCGTTGCCCCCGTGCATATTTTGGTGATCCCGAAGCAGCATATCACGGGCTGCGGTGCCATCACCACCGAAAACAGCGCCGTTATCTCGCACATCTTCGAGGTGATCGCGCAGGTTGCCAAGCAAGAAGGCATTACGGATTTCCGTGTGGTGTCCAATCAAGGTGAGCAGGCAGGGCAAACGGTGCATCACCTGCATTTCCACATTTTGGGCGGTCGCACGCTGAAAGGAATGGGCTGATCGCTTGGCAATCGTTGTATTGGATCTGGAATGGAACGGCGCGTTTTGCAAACAAACGGGTGGGTTCTTTAACGAGATCATCGAGATCGGCGCGGTGCGTCTGAACGACGATTTCACCATTGCCGACCGTTTTGATGCAGTGATCCGTCCACGTATGAATCGCAAGCTCACCCGCTGGGTGAGCGAGCTTACGGGGTATACCGACGAACAGATCAAAGGCGGTACCACCTTCCAAGCGGCAATGAAAAGCTTTTGCGATTTTGCAGGGGAGGCCCCCACGCTTCTTACGTGGAGCACCACCGATCTGCTGGTGCTTATGGAAAATTGTCGCTTGTATTACGGCGAAGATCGCATTCCTGCAGCGGCGGCGTATATGGATCTGCAAGCCTACGCGCAGCAGCGCCTGCAGCTGAGCACCTCGCAGCAGGTGGGGCTGTCCCGCTTTGCCGAGATGTTGGGGATAGAAAGTGAGGCCTTCGAGCTTCACCACGCGATCGACGACAGCGTGCTTTCGGCTCACATTCTTGCCAAGGTGTACGAGCGTGAATCGTTTACTACGGCTGTTCGCCCGATGAACGAGGAGTTTTACCGTCGCCTCACCTTTAAGCCCAGCATCGTAATGGAACGGCACGATCCGGCGGTGAAAAAAGAAAAATTAATCTTTCATTGCCCG
>JAZQTE010000118.1:0-3701 GCA_045630505.1 Acutalibacteraceae bacterium
CCCTGCAAACGAGCCACATCCAGCGCCTGCGTACCGATGGAACCGGTAGAACCAAGTATCACCAATCGTTTTGCCACGGTTACCACTTCCTTATCTGATCGGTGGGAACCACGCCGCCACCGCATATACCACGGGGAATACGAACAACAAGCTATCGAAACGATCCATCACACCGCCATGGCCGGGGAACAGCTTGCCGTAATCCTTAGCACCGTAAACGCGCTTGATAAACGAGGCAAACAGATCACCCACCACCGAAAGCGGCGCACATACGATAGCCAGCAGCAATACGCCGCCAAACGATACGTGGCCACCGCTTTTAAGGAAAAAGGTTTGATAGCATACGGCAGCCAACACACTCACGATCAGCGACGTGGCAATGCCGCCAAACAAGCCCTCCACCGTCTTTTTCGGAGATAGCTTGGGACACAGCTTGTGCTTTCCTAAAAAGGTTCCCACAAAATAGGCACCCGTATCCGCACCCCACGCCATCAAAAGCGCCAGGATAACGTAAAATAAGCCATCCGAATCCTGCACGGTGCTCACGCCGCGCAAATACGCCATCGAAGACAGCGCAAACGTAACGAACAACGCCAAGGCGTATACGATCACCGCTTTTTTTATCGGCGCCTCCTTGCGGTACATAAACAGTGTTCCCGCCAGCAGCGCCAAATACACGCCGAACGTGGTGAGCGCTGCCGCGGTGGATAAGCGCGTAAAGAACGGTGCCAGCGCGGCGAAAACCAACGCAATGCTTTCCAAGCCGTGATATTTCAACAGATTCGTTACCGAAAAAATCTCGTACACCGCCACTGCTGTAATGGCCGCCGTGGCAATCGTGAGCGCCATCGACCACGGCAACAGCAGCACCGTTAAGAATAGCGCACCGCTGATAACGCCGGTCAGTATCCGTGTTTTCATACTTGTGACACGTCCTTTCAAACGCCGCCAAAGCGGCGGTGACGGCCGGCATACGCCGCTAAAGCGCGATCGAGATCGTCGGTTGTGAAATCGGGCCACAAAATCTCGTCGAACACGTACTCGGCGTAAGCGCATTGCCAAATCAAGAAATTCGACAAACGATACTCGCCGCTCGGCCGCAGGATCATATCCACGTCGGGCTGTCCGGCCGTGTACAGATGCTCCGTCACACACGCTTCGTCAATATCCTCGCAGGCAAGCGTACCATCCTTCACCTTCGCGGCGATCGCCTTGGTGGCTGTCACCAGCTCGGCACGGCCGCCGTAGTTAATAGCGATATTCAGCACCATACCCGTTTTGTGAGCCGTTGCTTCTTCGGCCTCTGCCATCAGCTCTTGGATATCCTTATCCAGCACCGAGCGATCACCGATAAAACGGGTGCGAATGTTCTCTTTCTTAAAATCCGCCAGCGATTCTTTTAAGTAATCGCGCAGCAAATTCATAATCGCCGCCACCTCTTCGGCAGGACGTTTCCAGTTTTCGGTGGAAAAGGTATAAAACGTCACCGTGCCGATGCCGCGCTTCTCGCAATGCTTGGCGATGGTACGAAACACCTTGGCACCCGTTACGTGCCCTGCCTGACGGGGCAACCCCCGTTTTTTGGCCCAACGGCCGTTACCGTCCATAATAATGCCCAAATGCGACGGTACCACCGCAATCTCAGGCTGTGCTTTGCGTTTGGAAAATAAACCCACACGCTCTCCCCCTTATATAGAGTATGACCGGCAAAATCAAGCCTCTGCCGGTCACACGCATCAGATCTCCATGATCTCCTTTTCCTTCTTGGCGGAGATGCCATCGATCTCCTTGCAGGCTTTATCCGTCATATCCTGCATTTTCTTTTCGGCGTTCTTCAGATCGTCTTCGGTAATTTCGGATTTCTTTTTCAGATCCTTCAGCTTATCCAGCGCATCGCGACGAATGGAACGAACGGCCACCTTCGCTTCTTCGGCGTATTTGTACACGTTTTTCACGAGCTCGCGACGGCGTTCCTCGGTGAGCGGTGGGAAATTCAGGCGCAGGGCGCTGCCGTCGTTCTGCGGATTCAGCCCCAGATCGGAGGTGAGAATCGCCTTCTCAATATCCTTGAGCGAGCTTTTGTCCCACGGGGTAATGAGCAGCGTGCGCGGTTCGGGAA
Organism: Acutalibacteraceae bacterium; assembly: GCA_045630505.1. Taxonomy (GTDB): domain Bacteria; phylum Bacillota; class Clostridia; order Oscillospirales; family Acutalibacteraceae; genus RGIG3009. The sequence goes on from JAZQTE010000118.1 coordinate 2,120, forward strand.
CCGAAATGGCCGCCATTTGCTGCAGCGGCGTGGGGCAGCCGTAATAATCCACCGAAATACGGTCGAGCACGGCAGGCGTGGCACGTCCGGCACGAATGGTGGTGTATTCGTTGATGAGCGAGTTAATGCTCTTGCCCATTTTATCTTGGGCGGCGTCAAAAATCTGTTGCATAAATCGGTTCCTCCTTAAGAATGTACAATGGTGCCGATGCTCTCACCGGCCACAGCCTTCACGATATTTTCCGGCTGCTCCATATTAAATACCAAGATCGGCAATTGGTTATCGTTACACAAGCTGGCGGCGGTGGAATCCATCACCTTCAGGTCTTTGGCAAGCACGTCCATAAAGGAAAGCTCGTCGAACTTCACGGCGTTCGGATTCTTTTTGGGATCGCTGTCGTACACGCCGTCCACCATACTGGCCTTAAAGATAATATCTGCATCGATCTCCAAAGCACGCAGAGCCGAAGCCGTATCCGTAGAGAAGAACGGGTTACCGGTACCGCAGCCAAACACCACGACACGGCCCTTTTCAAGGTGACGAACCGCTTTATTACGAATGTACGGCTCGGCAATTTCGTTCATGGCAATGGCGGTTTGCACGCGCACGGGGCAGCCAAGCTGCTCCAGCGAATCTGCCAGCGCCAACGAGTTGATGGTCGTAGCCAGCATACCCATATGATCGGCACGCGTGCGATCCATATTTCCGCTGGAACGGCCGCGCCAGAAGTTGCCGCCACCCACAACGATAGCGATCTGCGCACCGCCATCCACGCATTCTTTAATGGCGGCACACACGCTGTTCACCACATCAAAATCGAGGCCCGTACCCTGCTTTCCCGATAACGCTTCTCCGCTGAGCTTGAGCAAAATTCGTTTATACTTCGGTACCATAATTTTCACGCTCGTTTCTGTTTAATTTTCACATAGATATTCTCTTGTTATTTTACTATATTCCCCTACAACTTGTAAAGAGAAAATCACAATTTTATTTACAAATATTAAACTGGTATTTTGCAAAATTCTGTGCTATACTGAAAATAACTTTGGAGGTGACCGTTATGTCGGATTGTTTGTTACACGTTTGCTGCGCGCCGTGTTCCATTCGCTGCATCGAAACGCTGCGCGAGGAGGGTATTGAGCCCACGGGCTATTGGTATAATCCCAACATTCACCCCTACACCGAATACCGCAGCCGCAAGACCACACTGCAGGCCTTTGCCGCCTCCGTTGATCTGCCGCTGATCGTAAACGATAATTACGGCCTGCGCGAATTTATCGAAGCCGTACACCCCGATTGGAACGTCCGCTGCGAAACCTGCTACCGTCTTCGCTTAAACGAAACGGCTCGTAAGGCTGCCGAGGAAGGCTTTTCCTCCTTTTCCACCACGCTGCTCATCAGCCCGTATCAAAACCACGAGCTGATCGTGAAGGTGGCCGAAGAAGCAGCGACGCAACACGGCGTAGCGTTCTTATATCGCGATTTTCGCCCCTATTTCCGCGAAGGTCAGCAAAAGGCACGCGAAGGCGAATTGTATATGCAAAAATACTGCGGCTGCATCTTTAGCGAGGAAGATCGCTA
>JAZQTE010000119.1:0-14244 GCA_045630505.1 Acutalibacteraceae bacterium
AAGCCACGGGTGAGGTACAAGGCTTGTCCGTTTCGGTGGAGCACGCCGAAGGCGGCAAATGCTGCCGTTGCTGGACGTACAGCGAAAGCGTATCCGACGAGGGCGAATTTGCCGGCCTGTGCGCCCGTTGCGCAGCGCTGATGAAAGCCGCCCAATAAGGAGGACGTTATGTTCCAAGGCATAGTGATCGCTGCCATCGCCGTATTGGTGGGGTTGGACCAATTGACCAAATGGCTGGTGCTGGCGTACGTGCAGGGGAAACCCGAGGGTATCACCTTTATTCCCGGTGTTATGGACTTTGAGTTCTACGGAAACGAAGGTGCGGCGATGGGCATTTTTGAAGGTGAACGATTCTTTTTAGTGGCGCTTACGGGGCTGGTGATCATCGCCTTTTTGGCGGTAACGCTGTTCGGTAAATTCCGCCGCTACACGCTGTTCAATATCAGTGCCACGCTTATTATTGCCGGCGGTATCGGCAATCTTATCGACCGTTTGGTACACGGCTTTGTGGTGGATTTCTTGAAAACCACGTTTATGTCGTTCCCCATTTTCAACGTAGCGGATTGCTTTGTCGTTGTCGGTTCGGTATTGCTGCTTGTGTTTTTCCTGTTCTTTTACGAAGAAAAAGCGCCCGTGGAGGCCGCCAATGGAAACGAAACTGATTCTTCCCCCCGAAGCTGAGGGGGAACGTGCCGACCGCTATTTAGCGCAGGCACTGGATATCACCCGTGCCGCCGCTCAAAAGTGGCTGGAAAACGGGCTTATTACCGCAAATGGGCGGGCGCTTACAAAAAGCGCCCGCTTATCGGCATATACGGAGCTTTGCATTACACCGCCCGAATTGGAGCCTTGTGAAGCCATACCGCAGGAGATCCCATTGGATATCGTGTATGAAGACGGCGACCTGCTGGTGGTGAACAAGCCCAAGGGTATGGTGGTTCACCCTGCTGCCGGTAATCCCGACGGCACGCTTGTAAACGCCCTGCTTGCCCATTGTCCCGAGGGTTTATCGGGCATCAACGGCGTAATGCGGCCGGGTATCGTGCACCGTATAGATAAGGACACCAGCGGCTTGCTCATTGTGGCGAAAAACGATCGTGCGCACCAAGGACTGGCAGAACAAATCAAAGAGCACAGCTTTACCCGTGAATACGAGGCGGTGATCGTTGGGCACCTAAAGCAAAGCGAGGGTACGGTGAATGCGCCTATCGGCCGTCATCCCGTAGACCGCAAGAAGATGACGGTGACAGCCAAGAACAGCAAAGAGGCGGTCACGCATTACCGCGTGTTGGCCGAATACAACGGCTACTCACACGTGCGGTTAAAGCTCGAAACGGGGCGCACGCATCAAATTCGTGTACATATGCAATACCTCGGCCATCCCGTGGCAGGGGATACCGTGTACGGCGGGGCCAAGCAGCCGCCCGAGCTGCACGGCCAATGCCTGCACGCCAAGCATATCGGCTTCGAGCATCCTATTACAAAAGAATGGCTCACGTTCGAAAGTGACCTGCCACCGTATTTCGTAAGTTTTTTAGAAAAGATCAGTAAATAAAAAAACGGACTCGCGCAATGCGTGAGTCCGTTTTCGTTGTTATAGAATCAAATAGCTTCGCCGAGGTGGGCTTCCACAAAATCGATAATGGGCTGCGGATTTTCCAAGCCGTGAGGATGATGACCTACCATGGACTTGCGAATGACCTTGATGGTGCCGCCGTTGGCGCGGTAGAAATCTTCCAGCACCTTGCCGTTTTCCAAATAGATAATAATTTTATCCATATTGCCGTACAGCATAATGATCGGGATTTTGTGGTCGATAAGCGGTTGCATATTATCGATGGGGCTACCGCGGAACGAAACCAGCGACGACGGGCAGAGCTGGTATGTATCGAAAATTTCGCGGCGGCTGACTTCGGCATCGGGGCGACCGCCAAGCCCTGCCGCGCTCAAAATGTTCATTACGGGCGCATCGAGATACAGCGCGTCGATAAGTTCGGGATATTTTTCCGCCAGCATAGTGGCGATAAGACCGCCGCAACTCATACCCACGGCAATGCCGCGTTGTTTGAGCTTGTATTTTTCTGCCACAAACCGCAAGAACCGTGCCGATTCTTCGATGGAATCGGGGGAGGCCCAGCGGTTATCGTGCTCAATAAAGCAGATGTGGTAGCCGCGGCCAACCATGGCCTCTTCGAAGTTCGGGAATGCATCGAAATATTCGGCCTTCCAAATCCAGTAACCGTTGGCGGGCACGGTGGGATGCACCACAATCGCCTTGCGGTCTTCGAACAGGAAATTATCGATAACGCAATTATCAAACATGGTATAAACTCCTTATGCTTTACGCACTTAGATGGCTTCGCCGAGGTGGGCTTCCACAAAGTCAATAATGGGCTGCGGATTTTCCAAGCCGTGAGGATGGTGACCTACCATAGACTTGCGAATGACCTTGATGGTGCCACCGTTGGCGCGGTAGAAATCTTCCAGCACCTTGCCGTTTTCCAAATAGATAACCACTTTATCCATATTACCGTACAGCATAATGATCGGGATTTTGTGGTCGATGAGCGGTTGCATATTGTCGATGGGGCTGCCGCGGAAGGAAACCAGCGACCAATCGCACAACTGATACGTATCGAAAATTTCACGGCGGAATGCTTCCACCGAAGCCTCTTTCATTTCGCCCAGACCGGCCAAGCTCAAAATATTCATTACCGGCGCATCCAGATACAGCACGTCGATGAGCTCGGGGTGCTTTTCGGCCAACGTGGCAGAGATAAGGCCGCCGCAGCTCATACCCACGGCGATGCCGCGTTGCTTTAAGTTGTATTTTTCGGCCACGAATTTCAAAAAGCGCGCCGACTGTTCGATGGATTCGGGAGAAGCCCAGCGGTTATCGTGATCGATAAAGCACACGTGATAGCCACGCTGTACCATGGCTTCTTCAAAATTCGGGAACGCATCGAAATATTCGGCCTTCCACACCCAGTAGCCGTTGGCAGGAACGGTGGGATGGACCACGGTGGCTTCACGTTCTTCAAACAAGAATTTGTCAATAACGCAATTATCAAACATTGTAAAAGCTCCTTTGTGTTTTATTCCTTTTCATTATACTGCGATGGCAGGGATTGTCAAGCCGAAAATCACAGAATACGCGCGAGAATCGCATTGGAAACCAACATACCCTCACGCGTTAAACGGATGCCCTTTTCGTCGCAACACACCAACTGCCGCGGCAGTGCGGCGGCGTTTTTGCGCCACACGGCAGGAATCGGCGTGCCGAAGCGCGCAGCGTAGGCATCCTCGCGCAGGCCGTCGGTCAATCGCAGGCGCAGCATAGCGTATTCGGCGGCAGAATTTTCTGCAATTTCCGATGCTTCGCGTTGCTCGGGAATCGGTTCACACCCTTGTATAAACGCCGCGGTATCGCGAGGATACTCAAAACGGCGGCCGTCTAAAAACGAGTGTGCCGAGGGGCCCAGCCCTAAATACGGCTCACTGTTCCAATATTTTAAATTGTGACGGCTTTCGCACCCCGTGCGTGCGAAATTGGAAATTTCGTATTGTAAAAAACCGTATTCTTCGAGGGCTTTGGCAGCCGTATGATATAAGGTGATCACCGTATCCTCATCAGGCAGCGGTGGTGGATCGCGATAGAACGGGGTGTTGGGCTCTTGCTTGAGCAGGTAGGCCGAAACGTGTGTGATTTGCAGATCGCGGCACAGCTTGGCGGCGGCAATTACGCTGTGCTCCGTTTGGTGCGGAATGCCCAGCATCATATCCAATGAAATGTTGGCGATACCTGCCGCTTTGGCGGCGGCTACCGCCGTTTCCACCTGCGAAGGGGTGTGGCGGCGGCCGAGTGCCGAAAGCTCGGTTGCTTCGGCCGCTTGCATACCAAGGGATACGCGGTTACCGCCTGCTTCGGCAAAAGCTGAAAATACGGGTGTGAGATTGTCGGCCGGGTTGGCCTCCATGGTGATTTCCGCGGTAGCAGGTACCGCAAAAGCGCGGCGCGCGGTGCCCAGAATTTTCGCAAGGCGCTCACCTCCGAGCAGAGAAGGTGTGCCGCCGCCGAAATACACGGTGTCGGCTACAGCCTTCGTGCGTGCGCCCCATTGTTCAATGGCGGCACACAAACTGTCGGTATATGCGTCCCATTGCAGGGGTGTGGATACGGTGGAATAGAAATCACAGTACGGGCATTTAGATGCACAAAACGGCACGTGAAGATACAAGCCGATAGACAACGGCGGTCACCTCCTTTGCATGGCAAAAACGCCTCCCGTTGGGAGGCGTTTCGTATTAGTCTTCGTTGTCGAAGAATTTGTCATGTACGGCGAGCACGGCACGGTCGGCATCCTTGCGGTCGATCAGCACCGAAATTTTGATTTCGCTGGTCGAGATCGTTTGAATGTTGATGTTGGCATCAGCCAGTGCTTCAAACATTTTAGAAGCCACGCCTTCGTGCGTTTCCATACCGGCGCCCACTACCGAAACCTTGGCGAGGTCGGTGTCGCAGTTGATGCTGGTAGCGCCCTTGCGTTCGCAATATTCGCGAATTGCCTCCACTGTTTTCGCACCGTCGTTTTCCGGTACGGTGAAGGAAATATCCTTGGTGCCGTCGCGGCCGACGGACTGCAGAATGATATCTACGTTCACGTGTGCCTGCGCCACCAGCGAAAACACCTTAAAAGCCACGCCGGGCGAATCCGGCAAACCTACGATTTCAATGCGAGCAATGCTGGTATCCTTTGCTACGCCGGTAATTAACATTTTTTCCACGTTCGTAACCTCCTTAACTTTGGTGCCGGGCGCTTTCTTCAAGCTGGACAGCACCTCTAACTCAATGCCGTATTTTTTGGCCATTTCGACCGAGCGGTTATTCAGCACCTGCGCGCCGAGCGTTGCGAGCTCCAACATTTCATCGTGCGTGATCTCATCAAGCTTTTTGGCGTTCGGCACCTTGCGGGGATCGGCGGGGTAAACGCCTTCCACGTCGGTGTATATCTGGCACAGATCAGCGCGCATCGAAGCGGCGATTGCTACGGCGCTGGTATCTGAGCCGCCGCGGCCGAGAGTGGTGATGTCATCGTATTTGTTGAGGCCTTGGAAGCCGGCAACAATGACGATCTTCTTCTTATCCAGTTCGGCACGGATACGTTCGGCCTTCACTTTTTTAATGCGTGCCGCCGAATATTTTGAATTGGTGCGGAAGCCTGCTTGCCAACCAAGCAGTGAAATGGCGGGGCAACCCAGCTTTTCGCACGCCATCGCCAGCAACGCAATCGAGATCTGCTCACCCGAAGAAAGCAGCATATCCATTTCACGCTTGTTGGCGTTGGTATCGATCTCACGGGCTTTTTCGATGAGGTCGTCGGTCGTGTCACCCTGAGCGGAAACCACAACCACGACTTCGTGGCCTTCACGGTAGTCTTCGGTGATAATGCGAGCAACGTTCATCACGCGCTCGGCATTGGCAACCGAGCTGCCGCCGAATTTTTTTACGATCAACATAGTATCTTCTCCTCCTTGGGTTTACAACGGGGCAATGCGTAAGCGGCTGACGGGAGCTACATCGCTAACGGCGGCAAGCTTTTCTTCAAGCTCCGCTTCGCTGATGTGCGGCACGCGCACGGCCACTTCGTCAGACGGGGCACCTGCATAGGTGACGGGGGCGATTTCGCCGAGAACGTCGCACAGACGGTTAAGCAGCGAACGGGTGTCGTTGCACTCAAAGCGCAGCAGCCATTCGTAGGAATCCTCTTTGGCATTCAGCACGTAGCCTTCCTCGGCAGCGCCCCACGACAGCGGCTTGCGTGATTCCAAGTGGCGCGCTTCGTCGATCACGTCGGCTACTACAGCGGAAGCGGTGGGCAAAGCGCCTGCGCCACGGCCGTAAAATACCACGTCACCGATAGCGTTACCGCGAACCAAAATGCCGTTAAACACGTCGTTAACGTCGGCCAGCAGGCTGGTGCGGGGAATCAGCATCGGGGCTACTTGGCAATACAGATGCTCGTTTTGCTGACGCACGCGGCCGATCAGTTTAATAACACAACCCAACGCATCGGCGGAGCGTACGTCGGCAGGTGTTAGCTTGGTGATACCTTCGGTGGCAACCTGCTCGGGGAACACGTGTTTCCCGAAAGCGAGCGAGGCCAGAATACAGATCTTGCGGCAAGCGTCGTGACCTTCTACATCGGCTGCAGGATTGCGTTCTGCATAACCGAGCGCCTGCGCTTCGGCGAGCGCCGAGTCAAAATCGGCACCGTCGTTCACCATACGGGTGAGCATGAAGTTGGTGGTGCCGTTCAAAATACCGGCAATCTCGCACACCTCGTTTGCGGCCAAGCATTGGTCGAGAGGACGAAGGATCGGAATACCGCCGCCTACGCTGGCTTCAAACATAAAGTTTACGTTCTTCTCCGCTGCTACAGCCAACAGCTCGTGGCCAAAAGCGGCCACCAATTCTTTGTTGGAGGTAACGACGCTTTTGCCTGCCAGCAAGCACGATTTCACAAATTCATACGCAGGATGCAGGCCGCCCATGGTTTCCACCACGATGCGGATGCTTTCATCGTTCAAAATTTCGTCGAACGACGTGGTGAACAGATCGGCATACGGCAGTTCGGGAAAGGTACGCAAGTCCAAAATACGCCCAATCTCAATGCTTTCACCGGCCTTGTGGGTGATGGTGTCTTTGTTTCGGCGCAAAACCTCGGCTACACCGGAGCCGACGACGCCGTGCCCTAAAATGGCTATCCGAATCATATATACTGCCTCGCTTTCGGGTTTTTACGTTCGTGTTAAACGGAGGTGCTGAACACCGGGAATGCGCCCCAATTGTTCGATGAAAAGATCGATAGGGGTGGACATGGCATCGGTTCTGGCACACACCGTGGCGGTAGCGGCACCGCTTTCGGGGGAGGTTTGGTTTACCGTGAGAATGTTGGCACCTGCTTTGGCAAAGGCCGAAAGCACGCACGACAGCACACCCGGGCAATCCTGCAACAAAAATTCCACCGTCATACTGGTAGGGGTTTCCTTGCCGACGTAGGGAGCTACCGTGCCCCTATACTTATAATACGCGCTGCGGGAGATACCGTGCAAGCGAACCGCTTGACTTACCGACGCTACCCGCCCTGAAGATAAATCACTGTCGCACTCCAGCACGCGGCGGTATATTTCGGGCAATACGTCGGCCCGAACCAGTACCCACTCGGAAGGCTGTTCGCTCATAGTGTCCACCTCCTGCGCACAATTGTGCGAACGTTGAGAACACTATACCACAGCTTGTCATAAAAAGCAAGAGGCATTTTAAACAAAAAATAGGAAATACACGCCCGTCTGTTTGGCAGACGGGCGTGTGCGTCGCTTAGTTATTCGGCAGGGGTTTCGCTCGGTACCGTGGGGGTAGGAAGCGGCAGCGCCGTGCCGACGTGGGAGGTGCATACCTCGGGCATATGGCCGGCCTTATACACGCCCGTACCCTTGGTTTTACATTTATCGGTGGCCAGCATACCCGTGTCGTAGCAGAAGTAAGCTTCCACCGTGTTGCCCTTATGCGCATCAAATGTTTTAACGGCGGATTCGCTGCGCAGTGCCATCATCACCTTGTTCCACAGATTACGGGCGGCGGAGGTTTGGTTTTTCGTCAGCTCTTGGTTTTTATCGTAGCCGAACCAAGAAGCTGCCACGTATTCGGGTGTACCGCCTGCGAGCCACACGTCGTTATTTTCCTGCGTAGTACCCGTTTTGGCGAAGAGTTCCCAATTGTTCCAAGAGGATTTAAGCGAACGGGCGGTGGCGCCGTAGTTGCCTTGCACCACGTTTTGCAGCAAGCGATTCATGATGTACGCCGAATCGGTATCCAGCACTTGAATGTTCGTGGGGCCTTTGGTAAGAATAACGTCGCCGCCCAGCTCCACACGCGTGTAGGAGTACGGCTCGTTATAATAACCGCCGTTGCCGAACACCTGATAAGCGGCGGCAATTTCCTGCGGAATGGCACCCTTTGTCATACCGCCGAGCGCCATCGGAGCGTAGTCGATATCCGTGTGCCCTTTGCCGTCGGACGTGACGAGCGACGTTAAGTTGAGCGAGCCGCTGAGGAAGTTGAAGGAGCGTTGCGGCGTGAGGATCTTTACCAGCTGTGCGGGCACGGTGTTCATCGACGATTGAATAGCCTTGTCAACGATCGTCATACCGCTGTTGGTCGGCTTGCTTTGGCCGTAGTTTTTGGGCCATTTTGTGCCGTCGGCCAGCGTGATGTAGCAGTTTTCCACCTGCGATGAGAAATGGATCAGATTGAGCTGGATGGCAGGGGCGTACACCGCAATAGGCTTCATTGTCGAACCGGGCTGACGCGTGGAGGAGGTGGCGCGGTTGAGAACGCGGTTGGCTGTTTTTTCGCCGCGGCCGCCCACAACGGCTACCGTCTTACCCGTGTAATCCATTACGTAGATCGCCGCTTGGGGCTGTTCTTCGTCGGTTTCGATTTTGGCAGGGAAGTTTTCATCGTCTGCATAAATGGCCTCGGCCTTTGCCTGCAGTGCCGGGTTTTCGCAGGAATAGATGGTAAGACCACCGTAGAACACCATATTTTTGGCCTGCGATTCGTTGTAGCCGTATTTGTCCATCAGGTCCTCGATCACTTCATCGATGAGCATATCGGTGTAGTAATCATACGTTTGCGTGGAGGACTTGTTTTTGGCAAAGAACAGCTCTTCACCCAATGCTTGCTGATATTCATCAGAAGTGATAAAGCCAAGCTCGTGCATTTTGAACAGCACCGTTTGCTGGCGACTGATGAGCTGCTTCGGGTGTGTGTACGGGTTGTATTTTCCGGGGTTGTTGGTGATGCTGGCGAGCACTGCACATTCTGCAAGCGTCAGTTCGGCCAGCGTTTTATTAAAGTAATATTTAGCACCTGCGCCCACACCTTCGATCTGGCCGGTCAGCGGCAGAATGTTGAGGTAGGCTTGCAAGATCTCGTCTTTGGTGTAGAATTCTTCCATTTCAATGGCGGTGAAGATTTCCGTCACCTTACGCTGTGCCGTGTGATCGTCGTTGCCGGTTAAGTTTTTCACAAGCTGCTGCGTAAGAGTGGAGCCGCCGTATTCGGTATCGTTAAAATGCAAAATCAAGTTTGCCACGGCGGAGATGGTGCGCTTCCAGTCTACACCGTAGTGTTCGTTAAAGCGTTCGTCTTCGATGGCAATCACGGCGTTTTGCAGGTGTGCGGGAATTTCGCTGAGCGCCGCCCATTCACGCTGAACGCCTGCGATGCGCTGGTATTCCACGTATTGACCGTCGGCGTTTTGTACCTTGACGATCGACGTTTGGTTTTGGTTGATGAGATCTACGTCGGGCAGGTTGGTCTTGCCCGTGTAATTCGTGGCAAGATACACCGACAGCACGCACGCCACGATGCACACGGCGATCACCAAGATCAAGCCCACGGTGATAACCACTTTACCCACGGTGCCGAGCAGACGGCGCAAACGGGGATTGGCAAACGCCGAGCTGATGCCCTCGAAGAATTTTGTCATACCTAAAAAGCCTCCTTTAAGGCGGGAGTTTCTTTTAACAACTATATATTATAGCAACAAAGCCGCAAATGTCAAATAACAATTTTGTAAAGAATATTCGCAACGCAGCGGCTCACACTAAACACTATGGACGGAAAGGAGCGATTTTATGCCCGAAACGGTGAAAGAACGAGATAAACGGTGGCTGCCCGTGGTGGCAATTTGCTTGGCGCTGATCGGTGCCGCTATGTGGGTGAGTACGTTGCTGCCGATGGGACAAGCCCGCACGGCGGAAACGCCCGAAATAAAAGAGGTGTGGCCGCAGGTGCTTTGCGTGCGTGACGGGCGATTGCTCCGCACCAATGCCGATGGCACCGTGGTGCTGGAGGAGTATGACGTAGAGCTGCGAACACTCCCAACCGAGGAGTTCGAACGCCTTGCCGCAGGAGTAACGGTGAAGGATGAAGCGGCACTTTCTGCCATATTGGAGAATTATATGACGTGAAATGCATATTTTTCTCTTGCGGTGGCCGAAAAAATATGCTATACTAAACCAAATATAGAGATGTATATTCCTCCGGAGGTCACAAGACGGTATGGCACTAAACGGTTTTGAAGAATTAGAACTTCGCCCCGAGCTGATGCGGGCGTTGTCGGATATGGGCTTTTCGCAAGCAACGCCGATTCAGGAGCAGGCAATTCCGCCGCTGCTGGAAGGGTGCGACGTTATTGCTAAAGCTCCCACCGGCACGGGCAAGACCTGCTCGTTCGGTATCCCGCTGCTGGAATGCTTTCGGCCGGATTGTCACGATATTCAAGGCATCGTTATTTGCCCTACCAGAGAGCTGTGCATCCAAATTGCCGAGGATTTAAAGCTGCTGGCGGCGTATACGCCCGAAATCCATATCGTGGCGTTGTATGGCGGCCAATCCATTCAAAAGCAGATTACGGCGCTCAAAAAGGAACCCCATATCGTGGTGGCAACACCGGGGCGCCTTATCGATCATATGAATCGCGGTAACGTGTGGCTCGGCAACGTGTACACGGCCGTGTTGGATGAAGCCGATGAAATGCTTAAAATGGGCTTCATTCGCGACGTGCGCAAAATTTTAAACGCCACGCCGAGCGATACGCAGGTAGCGCTGTTCAGCGCTACGATCTCCCGTGAGGTAATGGACGTGGCGTGGGAATATCAGCACGATGCCGTGGAGATCACGGTGGAAGCCAAAGGGGAAGCTCGTCCGCATATTGCGCAGTATTCGCTCACGGCAGATATGACCGACCGCATCGACCGTATTTGCACGCTCACGGCCTCGCTGGGGCTTAAGCGTTCCATGATCTTCTGTAACCGAAAAAGCACGGTGGCGTGGCTTTGCAAGCAATTGCAAAAGCGCGGCCTTTCGGCAGATTGCTTGCACGGCGATATTCCGCAGGGGCAACGCAACCGCGTGATGAACGGCTTTCGTAAAGGCGCCTTTGAAATTCTGGTTGCTACCGACGTGGCGGCCCGCGGTATTGACGTAGACGATGTCGAGGCCGTGTTTAACTACGATATTCCCGAAGAAAACGAATATTATCTGCACCGCATCGGTCGCACGGGGCGTGCTAAGCGTCACGGTATGGCGATCACGTTTGTAACGGAAATGGACCAATTCCGTATGCGGGACATTCGCAAATACACCCGCTCGGATATTGCGGAGATCACGCTTGATGAGCAGGGGCAACCGATTCGAATCGACGGCGAGCCGTTCACCGGCTCGGTACGGAAGGAGGGTGACAATGGGACGTGAGAATACCCGTAATTTTTGCATTATCGCTCACATAGATCACGGCAAGTCCACACTGGCCGACCGTATTTTGGAACATACCCGTGCCGTTGCGTTGCGCGATATGGAAGACCAATTACTCGACAGTATGGATCTTGAACGCGAAAGAGGAATTACCATTAAGGCGCACGCTGTCACGGTATCCTATGATGCAAAAGACGGAGAAACGTACATTTTTAACTTGATAGACACCCCCGGCCACGTAGACTTTAACTACGAGGTATCCCGTTCGCTGGCAGCGTGTGAGGGCGCTATATTGATCGTAGATGCCTCGCAGGGAATCGAAGCGCAAACGCTGGCAAACACCTACCTTGCCGTGGAACACGGCTTGGAGATCGTTCCCGTTATCAATAAAATCGATCTGCCGAGCGCCCGTCCCGAGGAGGTGCGCACCGAGATCGAGGATATCATTGGTATTGATGCTTCGCAGGCTCCGCTCATTTCCGCCAAGCTCGGCACCAATATAGAAGACGTGCTGGAGGCCGTGGTACACCAGATTCCGCCCCCCGAGGGAGATGACGACGCTCCCTTGCAGGCGCTGATTTTCGACAGCTATTACGACAGCTATCGCGGCGTTATTGTGTATATCCGTGTGAAGGAAGGTCGCGTGCGAGTGGGAGATACCATTCGCATGATGGCAACGGGCGCAGAATTCGATGTAGTGGAAACGGGCGTGCTTCGCCCCGGCGCCTTAGAGCCGCACGGGGAACTGCGTGCAGGGCAGGTCGGCTATATTGCCGCCTCCATCAAAACGGTAAGCGAAGCTCGCGTGGGCGATACCGTAACGCTTGCAAAGAACCCCGCCCCCGAACCGCTGCCGGGCTACCGCAAAGTAAACCCCATGGTGTTTTGCGGTGTATTTCCGGCCGATGGTGCGCATTATCAAGATCTGCGTGAAGCGCTGGAACGCCTACAGCTTAACGACGCTTCACTCACCTTTGAGCCGGAAACGTCGGTAGCACTTGGCTTTGGTTTCCGTTGCGGCTTCTTGGGGCTGCTTCACATGGAGATCATTCAAGAACGCTTGGAGCGAGAGTATAATCTCGATCTTATCACCACCGCCCCCAGCGTTATCTACCGTCTTACGCTGAGTGACGGCTCGGTGAAATATATCGACAACCCCACCAACTATCCCGATGCAGGTTCCATCTCAATGGCAGAGGAGCCCATTGCCGAGGCACATATTTACACGCCTAAGGAATACGTTGGCAAAATTATGGAGCTATGCGAAGAAAGACGCGGTTCGCTGAAGGATATGAAATACCTCGACGAAAACCGCTTGGATCTTTCATACGAGCTTCCGCTGAATGAAATCGTGTACGATTTCTTTGATGCACTGAAATCCCGTACCCGTGGGTACGCCAGCTTTGATTACGAGCTGAAGGGATATCAAAAATCCGAGCTGGTGAAGCTGGATATTCTGCTCAACGGCGAAATCGTGGACGCTCTTTCGTTCATCGTATTTGCAGGAAGTGCGTATGCCCGCGGTCGCCGATTGTGCGAACGGCTGCAGGAAAACATTCCGCGGCAATTGTTTGAGGTGCCGATACAAGCAGCCATCGGAGGAAAGATCATCGCCAGAGAAACGGTGCGTGCCTTGCGTAAGGACGTGCTTGCCAAGTGCTACGGCGGCGATATTACCCGTAAGAAGAAGCTGCTTGAGAAGCAAAAGGAAGGTAAAAAGCGTATGCGTCAGCTCGGCAGTGTCGAGGTGCCGCAGGAAGCCTTTATGGCGGTGCTTAAACTTGGTGACGACGAATAATAAGGGAGGAATTATGATGGTAAACACGGTAGCAGGAGAAAAGTTTTTAAAAGAAGGATTAACGTTTGACGACGTGCTGCTCATCCCCGCGGAATCGGATGTATTGCCCGCGGATATCGATCTGCACACGAAGCTTACGAAAACTATCACGTTGAACACCCCCGTGATGACGGCGGCAATGGATACCGTTACGGAAGCGCGTATGGCCATTGCGATCGCCCGTGAAGGCGGTATCGGTGTTGTTCACAAGAATATGAGTATCGAAGCGCAGGCCGATCAGGTCGATCGCGTAAAGCGTTCCGAAAATGGCGTTATCGTCAATCCGTTCTTCTTGTCTCCCGATCATCTGGTTCAGGATGCCAACGAACTGATGGGCAAATATCGCATTTCGGGCGTGCCGATCTGCCGTGACGGCAAGCTGGTGGGTATTCTTACAAACCGCGATATGCGTTTCTTAACCGATTTTACCCAGCGCATCGGCGATGTTATGACCAAAGACAACTTGGTGACCGCCCCCGTGGGCACCACGCTGGAGCAAGCGCAGGAGATCCTGCGTTGCCACCGTATCGAAAAACTCCCGATCGTGGATGAAAACGGTTACTTAAAGGGCCTTGTTACCATTAAGGATATTGAAAAGGCTGTCAAATATCCCAACTCGGCCAGAGATTCGGCCGGCCGTTTGCTGTGCGCCGCTGCTATCGGCACCACGGCCGACGTGCTGGAGCGTGCGGCAGAGCTTATTAAAGCCCAAGCCGACGTGCTGGTGCTGGATTCCGCGCACGGCCATAGCCACAATATTCTCAACTGCCTGCGTAAGGTGAAGGCAGCATTCCCCAATATGCCCGTAATTGCCGGTAATATCGCTACCGCCGCTGCTGCCGAGGCGCTCATCGAAGCAGGTGCCGACGCTGTGAAGGTCGGTATCGGCCCCGGTTCGATTTGTACCACTCGTATCGTTGCAGGTATCGGTGTGCCGCAGATCACGGCGATCTACGACGCCGCTTGCGCTGCCTCGAAATACGGCATTCCCGTTATCGCCGACGGCGGCTTGAAATATTCGGGTGATCTCGTGAAGGCCTTGGCTGCCGGTGCCAGCACCGTTATGGTAGGCTCGCTGGTGGCA
>JAZQTE010000120.1:0-7265 GCA_045630505.1 Acutalibacteraceae bacterium
CATGGCTACGATCCGACTTCTCTGGCTGCTCTGGAATGCGCTGCCACCACGCAGGATGATGCTGCTTATGCTCCCATCCTCGAGCTGATGGCTGCTGTTGACGAGTACATTCCTTCTCCGGAACGTACCACCGACAAGCCCTTCCTGATGCCTGTTGAAGACGTGTTCACCATCACCGGTCGTGGTACTGTTGCTACCGGCCGTGTGGAGCGTGGCCAACTGAACTTGTCCGACGAAGTCGAAATCATCGGTCTGACCGACGAACGCAAAAAGACTGTCGTTACCGGTATCGAAATGTTCCGTAAGCTGCTCGACTACGCTGAAGCCGGCGAGAACATCGGCGCGCTGCTCCGTGGTATCCAGAGAACCGAAATCGAACGCGGTCAGGTTCTGTGCAAGCCCGGCACGATCAACCCCCACACGAAGTTCCATGGCCAGGTTTACGTCCTGTCCAAGGAAGAAGGCGGCCGTCATACCCCGTTCTTCAACAACTATCGTCCTCAGTTCTACTTCCGTACCACCGACGTTACCGGTGTTATCAACCTGCCGGCCGGCACCGAAATGTGCATGCCTGGTGATAACGTCGAAATGGACGTTGAACTGATCACCCCCATCGCTATCGAAGAAGGTCTGCGTTTCGCTATCCGTGAAGGCGGCCGTACTGTCGGTTCCGGTGTTGTTACCAAGATCAACGAGTAATCTCGCTTGACCATTAACGGTTAACAAACGAGCGCGCCAAGCATTTGCTTGGGGCGCGTTTACTTTCCCTTTTCTTGACACAACTCAGCAAGTGTGGTACTTTATTGGTGAAGAAAGGACGTGCTGTTATGCTTCAATTTTTACAAGCCGGTGCCATTAAGTTAACACCGTTTGCGGTGCTGAAGGAACAAGGCCGCATCACCCATGCCTACGAAATCGTTACGCAAGATGCCTATCGTTCGGTGCGAATGAAAGCAGAAGAAAACGGAATGTTCCGTGATACTCTGTATTTTGAATATAACGAACGGGAACTCGTTTGCAAACGTGTCTTTGAAAACGTATCCGACACCACGCTGAATGTGTGCGAACTGGGCGTTTTATTTGAAGGAATTACGTTTGGCGAAAGTCCACAAGAAGATTACTTTTACCATAACGAAAATCCGCGCATCTACGAAGTGATGACCTTCCCCATTGACTATAAACGAACTGCAGAAAACGCTAAAGATTCTTCCTTTGATTTTACGGCCGGCAATCGCTGGGCCGATCCCGGTGTGATCACTGAGCGTATCGGCGCCAGTCCCTACCAGCCGTTCCCCGCTATCTTGCTGAGCAACTATCGCACAAACCGCGGTATCGTACACGGCACGTTGAGTCAAGACATATTTTATCATAATTATTTAGCGGAACATAACGGCGATACCGTAACACTAACCGCTTTTTCCTCTTTTAAAGCCACCTCCTATCGCGAGTTAAAGCCCCACACGGTGTTGGTTGACGAATGGTATTTGGGACGAACCGACGAAGCTGACAATATTGAAAAAATCTTTACTCATTACAGCAATGTATTGCGTACCAAACTGGCTGCTGCCTATGGACGAAGCGATATCAACCGCAATACGATGGTGTGGGGTTCGTGGAATGACGGGATTTTCCGAAACATATCGGAAGATATGATACTGACGGAAGCTAAATTTCTGCGCGATAACTTCCCCACCGTTCGTTGGATCCAGTTGGACGATGGATACGCCACGTACAACAAGAGCGCCCACGGACTGGGTGTGCCGTATGAGAAGGAAGATGGTATTGACTACACCAAATTTCCGAATGGCTTGCGGGGATTGACGGATAAGCTTCGCGAGTTTGGTATGCGCCCTGCTATTTGGATCGGCGGCTTCTGCCCCACTGCTACGCAAATCTTCCGTGAACATCCCGAATGGTTCATCGATTATTCCTACCGTGTAACACATACCGAGCCATTAGATGTTAGCCAGCCCGAAGTGCGCAAATACATTGAGAGTGCTATGCACACGCTGTGCCGTGAATACGGCTTTGATGCCGTGAAACACGATTTCTGGAGCTATGCATTCGAGGACAGTCACGATCTGTACAAGGTTCACGATCGTTCGGGATACGAAAACCGCCGTTGGTGGCTAACCACCATTCGCAACAATCTCCCGCGTGACGGCTATCTGCAAACGGGCTGTGACATTGTGATGGGCAACCCGTTCCTGGGCGAATTTTTCACCAACTACCGTTACGGCATTGATATCGGCGGCGGTAACTGGGATTACGTTCGCACCAGTTTCCAATGGGGAGCAGCATGCTACGCCACCCACACGGGCGATCTTTTCCCACCGAACAGCGACGCCATCGGTATGTTCCCCGGCCTAACCCGTGACGAGGCGCTGTTTTGTATCAACTATTGTTTAGTCAGCCATTCTATGATTGAGATTGCCGGTAAGCTCAGCCAAGTAACCGATACGGAACAACTGCGTGTTTTGAGAAAAGCTGTCTGCAATCCCAACAACGGGCAAGACGTCTATTTTGCACAGTTTAACTACCGTGACCACAGCCAACGCGCGCCGCAAATTATGTATTTCAAAACGCCGCATTTCACGCGCGAGGAAAACAACGCGCTGCTACCGTTGCGCACGGTTGGTATTTTCAACTTGGCCGACCAACCGCAAACCTTTACGGTACGGTTTGATGAATTAGATCTTGCCGATGGAGCGTATCGCTTAACGAACGTATGGAATGGCGAACAAAGCGTGGCAGAAGGCTCGTTCTCTGTAACCCTGCAACCGCACGCCAGCCTTTTGTTGGCCGTAAGCGGTATCTGCGGCACGCAGCTGTACGATGCTAACCTGCGCTTGAATCACGTTGCCGAAACGGCAAGAGGCCTGACCTTGGAGGCCGACTATGCGTTGACTGACGCAGAGCTTTTCCTAGACCGCATACCTGCGCAGATCTTACAATGCGGCAACGCCCTTCCCTTTAGCACTAACGGAAACACGGTGACCTTTAACCTTCCTGCCGCGGGCAACTTTGAAATCGTATGGTAACATAAAAAAACGGTGTCTTTCGACACCGTTTTTTTAGTTATACTCCGTTTTCAGTCGCCAATCGTTAAAGCGGTTATAATAAGTATCCTGCCGCTCACCGGGGCAAGTGAATGTGAGCTGCCAGCAGCCACCCTCGGTGGCGTGCAACACGCGATAAAAATAATCGCCGCCGTCATCGTACTGAACGTAGCACTCTTTACGGACCGTATCCTCCACCCAATCCACCTGCGGATGCGTTTCGCTTTGCCGTTTTTGGAAGGAAGCAAAGTTTTTTACATTCACGGGTGCGGCAAAGTGAACATTATCGAACTTCCATTGAATCTGCTCGTTGCTGAAATACTCGGCCGATACGGTGATACCGTTGCCCGTATACAGCGGCAGGCTGCCAAACGACGGAGTTTCACGCAGAAAATACGGCAGCGATACCGTGCACGTGGTAGCCTCGTTTTGGCTGCTGTATGTAGTGAAGGTAACGGGGCGCTTTGCATACCCCATTCCCGCAACACCAACAGCAATTAAGAAGGCTGCTGCCACGGCCGCCACAGAGGCCATTACGTGGCGCTCAACATCGCGGCGATAGGAGTCCTTCTTTACAAAAGACTGCCCCGTTTTTTCGGCAAGAAAATTCTTGAAATCTTCGGCCAAGCCCGATTCAAACGCTTGCTTGGGAAGATAAAAGGCCCGTGCAGGTGCCGTATACAGCAAATAGAGATTTTCGGTTTCTGCCAATCCACAGATGGCGCTGTATTCCACCACGGAATGACCTTTGGCAGCGCTGCATTCAATAGCATCCTCCGTAAGTCGATAAACGGTAACGTCGGCAGCATCCGCCATACCGTGCGTCTTCCACGTTCGTTTAGCCAACAAGGAAGGCCACAAGATATACCACAGCAATGCAAAGGCGGCAAGCACAAAGGCAAATATCCCTACAATATAGCCTGCTGCGCCGAGAAACATAATGGTGAGCTCCACCGCAGCCAAAACGGGGAGAAAAACCTGCTTGCGCCGACGGTTAAGCACCGTCATCGCTTCGCGATAATCTTCAAAATCGCGACCGACTTTCCATTCGTACACGGCCATACGTCATTCCTCCAAGGCATCTAAACGGGCAATCACCACAGCCAAGCACGCAATACCGCCGAGCAATGCATCGACAGACAAGCATTCGTCACTCTGGTGAGCGCCGCCATGCCCTGCAGGAAGACCGAGATTGCTTTTGTCCCACGGCAGACTGTGGTTCATTGCAAACGCATTTTTGAGATGACGGGCATAGGTGCCGCCATAGGTCTTGTACGGCTGAGCCTCGGGACGGTTGGCCACTTCTCGGCAGGCGCTCAAAATGCATTCCATTTCTTCGCCGCCCTCATCCAGTAAAAAGCCGGGATCGTTAGACTTACAAATCGCCTCGTAGCCGCGCTTTTTCATCGCAGCCTGCAGGCGCGGAATACCGTTTTCATAATCGAACTCGTTCCCGTAACGAATATCCAACGTGAATACCAGATGCCCATCCTCGATCTTTACGATACCATTAGCGCAGGTGAGCTTACCAAACACACCCTCGCTGGCGATATCCAGCTCTTCACCGTTGAAGCCGCATAAGCTATCGCGCATACCGCGCAAAATAGCGCGGTCGTTTTCGCAAAGCGTTTCATCCTCGCACAGCGCTTTGGCAGCTTTATAGGTGGCGTTTTCGCCCAATTCGGGGTGAGCGGCATGGGCCGCCAATCCCTCATAAACGGTTTCTTCGCCGTCTTTTGCCACGGTAACACGGTCGAGAACCACGTTATACGCTCGGCCGCCCTCAAATTTTGTGATCTGCGTAAGCTTGCCTTCGCTGCGGCAATCAAAACGCAGCATTCCCTTCTCACCCACGCTCACGGGGAAGCCGCTATCGGGCACCAAGCAAACAGCAGGCTGGCGCTCGGTGCTTGCAAACGCCGAAACGTCCTTCATTCCACCCGTTTCTTCGCTGCCTCCCGTGAATACGGTAATACGGCGGCGCAGATTTACACCCACAGCCTTCAAAGCCTTCAGCGCATACAAGGTGGAAATCACACCGGCCTTATTATCGTTCATACCGCGGCCGTAGAGAACGCCATCCTTTTCTACAGGATTAAACGGCTCAGTTACCACCCAATCGTCGTTCACGGGAACCACGTCGGCGTGAGAGAAAATACCGATACCGTCCCCTGCCCCGTCCAGCACGGACAGCGCATAACCCAGCTCGTGTTTCACCTGCATCGGAAATCCATGCTTTTCATATAAAGCTGCGACGGCATTTAACACGTCATCCGAAGCCTTGCCGAAGGGCAATCCGTCGGTGTTCGGCTTGGAGAGCGATGGAATACGCACCAATTCAAACAACTCGTTTACGATTGCTTCACGATTGTTTTCAATATACTCTCGCAGTGCAGGATACCACTGTTCCATAATTATTCTCCTTTACAGCCCCAAAAGGTCGTATACTTCATCGCGGATCGGTGCGTAGAATTCGCCCATCAATCGCGGCCAATTGCGCATATTTTGCATAAAGGCAAACGACAGCTCGTTATCGGTATCCACGATCAAAAACGCACCGTTGGCACCGTCCCACCCAAATTCGCCGAGGGGACTGCGCTGGCCTTGACTCTTATCGATCAACGTGCGCACACCCAAGCCGTAGCCGTAGCCGGGGCCTGCAGCACATGAAAACTGCGGACTGCGCACGAAGGAGCCAATTTGATTTTCACGCATCTCATTAATGGATTCCATGGTGAGAATACGGTTGCCCGTGGCACCCACACCGCCGCACGCCATCGCATCGGCAAACAACGCATAATCGTCCAACGTGGAGATAAGACCGCCTCCGCCGCTTTCGTAATTATTGATAAAGGAATACGGGTGTTTCATATCAATAAACACCACTTCCCCGCTTTCTTCCAAACATTCGTACTGCGGAAGAATATCCCCCGTATGATGGTTAAAATTGGTGCGAGTCATTCCGAGCGGCTCAAAAATATTTTTCTTCAAGTATTCGCTAAAGCGCATACCGGCAGCCGCTTCGACCACTGCACCGATAATATCGTGGCAAGCACTGTATTTAAATTTTTCGCCCGGATGGAACAAGAGCGGCCGCTTCGCCATCGCCATCGCTACCCGACGAGTGGTTAAGGTATCGTCCTTCGGAAAGCCTGCATCTTCGATCGCCGCGTGTATACCGTAATCGAAGCCCGCACTCATCGTCATTAAATGCCTAACCGTTATCGGCGTTGAGGGAGGCACCAGCGTACCGTTTTCGTTCACGCGAACGTCGGCGTATTCCGGCAAGAAGCGAGATACTTCGTCATCCAGTGACAACAAGCCGCGCTCCTTAAGCTGCATCACTGCCGTCATAGTGATCGGCTTCGTGCAGGAAAAGATGAAAAAGCGTTCGTCACCGCTCATTGCTTGACCGCTGTTTTGCATCGTTTCACCGCACACATAGCGATAGATCTCTTCGTGCTTACGGCGAATAGAAATGCAGCATCCCGGAACACCAAGCTCGAGAAGCGCGTGCATACGATTTTTAACGCAAGAAAAATCCATAAAAAAGCCTCCTTTTTAATAGTTTTATTGTATCACACCCCCTCACACTTGACAACCGTTTTCGGCAAAAATTACGGGAATTCCCAGTTCGTCTTCCAGCAACAACTGCAGACCCTTCACATATTCTCCCATCACGGTAACACTCGCAGGCGACAAATGCCGCACTGCACAAAGCAACGCGTGCACCGCAGGACGCAATGCCTCTCTTATTTCCTCAGAGGTAAGCAGCACCCCACCCACGGGCGCTGCCAATTCGCAAGCGAGCGGATACACCGAACCAATGCGGCGACGAAGCTCCAGCAGCTCGTTTTCTTCCGCATAGACGCGATAACGAATCAGCAAATACCGCTCCAATACGCCGCAAAGCGCCGTCCTTTTCACCACGATCATCACGTTGTTCATCCATTCCACCCTCCGTTAGCATTGCCGCAAAAACAGCGTTGACAAGTACCAAAATTTTCCTTATAATAGAGATAACAACAATGTTTGGAGGTTATGAATTATGAATTTAAAGGGTACCAAAACCGAAGCCAATTTGGCTGCTGCCTTCGCAGGCGAATCGCAGGCTCGCAACAAGTATACGTATTACGCTTCCAAGGCTCGTAAAGACGGCTACAATCAAATTGCAGAGCTGTTTGAGGAAACCGCCAACAACGAAAA
>JAZQTE010000121.1:0-1381 GCA_045630505.1 Acutalibacteraceae bacterium
ACAATATTAGGGAACCTCGGAAGTTATGCTGAACCCTATGCAAAAGAAAACACCATCCCATTTTTAGCGTTATAAAGTTTCACAAATTGAAAAAGCGGACTTGTAAAAGTCCGCTTTTTGCTTTATTTTCCGCAGCCTTTATCGAAGGACGGGTTGCACGCGTAGAAGTTGCGGCTGTCGAGCTTTTCGGTAGCAAGACGCAACCCTTCACCGAAACGCTGATAGTGTACGATCTCGCGTTCGCGCAGGAATTTCAGCGGATCGCGCACGTCGGGATCGTCGATCAGGCGCAGCAGGTTGTCGTAGGTTACACGGGCTTTTTGCTCGGCGGCCAAGTCCTCGTGCAGGTCGGCCAACACGTCACCCTTCGCTTGGATATATTCCGCACGCCACGGCAGCGCCGAGGCCGCAATGGGATATACCGCCGTGGTGTGATCGACGAAATATTTATCGAAGCCTTGCCGCTTGATTTCATCGATCGACAAATTCTTGGTGAGCTGATACACCATCGCACTGACCATTTCCATGTGAGCAAGCTCCTCGGTGCCCACATCGGTCAGCAAGCCCTTCAGCTCGTCGTACGGCATGGAATAGCGCTGCGTTAAATAGCGCATCGAGGCGCCGAGCTCGCCGTCGGGGCCGCCGTATTGGCTGATAATGATCTGTGCGTATTTCGGGTTCGGATTAGCGATCTTCACCGGATACTGCAACGTTTTCTTATATTGCCACATACTCAGTTACCCCCCTTGCCTTCCCACGGCCACGGACCGTCCACCCACGACCAGCATTCGCCGTCCACGCTGTTGGAATCGGGCATCCACGGGCCATACTGTTCTTCGTATTCTTCAATCAAGCGCCGACGCATGGCTCGCAGCTCCTTGTACTTTTCCAGCGCGCAGGCGCTTTGCGGATGGGTGTCGAGATACAGCGTCATCTCCCACACGGCAAATTGATAGGCGTTGATGCGTTGCTTGAGTGCGGTGCAGTTATCCACAGCAATCCCCTCCCACCATCAGCGGTTTATCCAATTCGGGAAACAGTGTTCCCCGTCCAAAGGCGTTTTCAGGTTCATACACGGTTTCCAGCTGTTGCCACGGCACGTACGCCATTGCCACTACCATATCCGCACACGGCTGCACCGTGGTTTCGGACTGAGCACAAGCGCACGACGTCGCCCCCATATACGGTGACGGATACCGCCGCGGCATACAGCCGTATCGCTTTGCGTTTACGTTACCCAATGCCATTCTCTCCTTCTCTTTGGTTTTGGGGGTATCCCCTATACCAGTATATTCACAAGGTGAAAAAGGGTGCAAAAACGCCCCGATGCACCGCGCCTCGGGGCGGGCGTTATGATTGGAAACCACGCGATAGGCGCGTG
>JAZQTE010000122.1:0-8675 GCA_045630505.1 Acutalibacteraceae bacterium
CGCAGAACGCAAGGCGGCGCGGTTGTTGTTACCACGAAGCCCGGCGAAGTGATGATGGGCGAGCCGATCACCATTAAAGAAGGCAAGACGCCTTGCGAGCAAGGTATCAATCTGTCGGGTAAAACGTTCACTTATGCCTACTACGGTTCCTCTTGGAACGACAATCACAAGAAGTGGTTTAAGGAATTTGAGGCCAAATACGGCTTGAAATTCGACGTGCGCGGTGTTGCCACCGAGGAATACGTGGCGGCTCTGTCGGCTGCCATTGCGGGCGGCTCGCCGTATGACGTTGTGTTCTTGCACAGCTTTAACTATCCCTCGCAGATGACGGCAAACACGATGGTTCCGCTGAACGATTACATCACCACCGCCGACCTGTGGACGAAGGATTCCCTTAAGACGGGCGGTTTCTCCAAATCGTTGATGCAGTCCACCTCGCTCAACGGCAACATTTACTGCGTGGCAGGCGCCTATCTGAATACGCCGGTAACGCTGTACTACAACAAGAAGATTTTTGCTGATGCCGGTTATGACGGCGCCGAGGATCCGATGGCGCTGTACAAGGCCGGTAAGTGGACGTGGGATAAGCTGTATGAAATGCTGTTGGATATCCAAGCGCCTGCCAAGGGACTTTACGGTATCAACTCCATTTCGCCCTACTACGATCACCAGTTCATCACCTCCTTCGGTACCGACCTCGCCAAGCTGACGAGCAACGGCAGAATGGTGCAGAATCTGGACGATCCGCAGCTGTACAAGGCGTACACCACGCTGCAGAAGTTCTCCTCGGGCTCACAAAAGGTTGTGGATCCGAACAACAAATTTGAAAACGGTAAAGAGCAGTTCCTCAACGGCACTACTGCTTCGATGATCGGTAACGCGGGTTATTACGGCGGTTTTGTGACAAGTATGGCTGCCAAGAACTATTCCGCGTTCGGCTCCAAGGCGCAGCAAAAGGCTAACCTCGGTTGCGTACCGGTTCCCACCGACGGCACCGACAGCCATCCCGTTTGGTCGTGGTTGGGCTACGGCTCCAGCCTTGGTGCTGACGAAGATGGCATCGCTTGTGCGCTGGCGTGGGCGAAGTACGACTCTATGTACAACGTGGGTATGACCTTTGATGACAAGATAATGCCTGCCGATCTGGTTACGATCACCCGTGGCATTATGGATAGGGATAAGCTCATCAGCCCGCTCAACGGCTTTAAGACGGCCGCCGGTTCTCTGGACGGCGCCCACATAGGCATTTCCGGCAAGGTGGCCAAGGGCGATAACGTTGCCGTTACGCTGAAGGCTTACAAGAAGCTGGTAGAAACCATTCTGAAGCAAGCGCTCAACCAATAATAAGCGTTGATACAAAAGAGCACTCTCGCAAGAGGGTGCTCTTTTTTGTAGGTGTATAGCAAGAAATCGAAATTAAACTATGCTTTTTAGCAAAATACAAAATTATTGTTAAATAGTAACAAAAAACAAGTGGCAACATTGTGCAGGGTGTTACTTGTCATTTTGCACAAATAGACTTGTTTTTTTTGTGAAATTGCGGTATAGTTTTAGTTGTAGAAAGTGTCCCCAGGGTGAAGTATACCCAAATTTGCTTGTGGGGGCAGGCTATATACGTTCGAAAAGGAGAGGATCGAATGAAGACGTACACTAAACGCGCGTTGTCGTGGGTGTTGGCAATGGCTTTGCTGATCACCTGCACCGTCTCCGGCTTGGTACTGCCTTCGTCGGCTGCGCCGTCCACGGCTCCGTGGGTGTATACGCAGGATTTTGAAGGCGAAGTGCGCGAGTGGAGAGTGGGTGCTGCGGCGGCTGCTCCTCAAGCAGAAGCTGACGGCATCGACAACAAAGTAATCAAGCTTCCCAACAGCGTGCAAACCAAGGCTTATGTAACGCTGGATAACAAATTGGAGGCAGGCAAGCAGTATCTGTTCCGTGTGATGGCGAAGAAGCTCACGGATGCTTCTGCAACCCTGTATTTCAATCCGCCCACGGGCAGCGTTCAAGGACGCAGCGGTGTTTCCGGTACCGATTGGGTAGGGTACCAATATCTGTACACCTGCTCGACCACCGATCTCGATGGTTTTGAGGTGGCTTTTGCGTCCGACGGCGTAGAAATGCTCATTGATGACGTGGAGATCTACGAAGTTCATGCAGATCTGAATATTGCCCAAAACGGCGATATGGAAGGCAAGAGCTATGCTTTTGTCAAGGGCTATGACAACGGTTGGGTGCACGAGAAGGACGGCGACAACTATGTGTTGAAGGCTCCGTCCGGCACCACCAAAAAGTATCTCCAAATGTACGGCATGACGCATCCTGCCGTGTATGAGATCTCCTTTGATTACAAAGGGCCTGCGATCTCCCCGTATTGGACCACGGGTACCAAGTTGTGGGAGAGCAGCAAAACGGCATCGACTACTTGGAAAAAGTATACGATGATCTACCACACCACGACCAGCAGCACTGCCGGCCGTGTGATGCTCAGCAACTCGAATACGACGAAGGATCTGTTTATTGATAACTTCTCGATCCGCAAGCTGGAAATGAGCCTGACGGGTGACAGCGACGTGCTGGTGGGCAACACCGTTACGTTGACTCCCGTGCTTGCTCCTGCCGATTCGGTGCTGCTTGAGAAGAAGGCTCCCACGTGGACGTCTTCCAACGAAGCGATCGCCACGGTAAACAGCGGCGTAGTGACGGGTGTTGCCGTGGGTACGGCCACCATCACCGCCAAGCTGGGTGCGATGGAAGCCACCTTCGAGGTGACTGTGAAGGATCCTGCTTCGGCTCCTGCATTGACGGAGATCAAGCTGAACAAGACCGAGGTTGCTTTGGTTGCGGGCGAAACCGAAACCGTTACGGCCACGGCTGTGCCGGATGGCGCTAACATGGCCGGTCTGACTTGGACCAGCGATAACGAAGCGGTTGCCACGGTTGCCGACGGCATCATCACCGCGGTGAAGGGCGGCACTGCCACCATCACCGCTGCAGTGGGCGAGATCAAGGCCACCTGCACCGTGACGGTGGAAAACGTGAACCTGTTTGTCAACGGCGACTTTGAACAAGGCGCTTCGGTGAAATGGGATAACAACGTCCGTGTGCAAGCCGGTATCGGTAAAGACGGCAGCTGGGGCTATTACACCGAGCGTTCCGGTGACGATGATTGGGATGCGTCGTCCGGTGTGTACTACAAAGGCAGCCTCTTTAAGCAGCTGGCGGCCAATACGAAGTACATTCTTTCCTTCGATTACAAGAACGAAGGCGACGGTACGCCGCAGCTGTACTTCAACATTTCGGGCGTCCTCGGTACCACTACCGAAGGCAAGGAAATCGACAAAGATCATCCCGTTGAAGCCCCCAAGGCACCGTGCGATTGGACGTCCTACACTGTGACCTTCACTACGGGTGACACGGTGCCGTACAGCACCAACTGGGAATTCTACGTTCGCAGCCGCGGCGTGAGCGGGAAAACGTATTATGATAACTTCAAGCTCGTGGAAGCTCCGATGGTGGTTGCTCCCACGCTGACGGGAATCACGCTGGATAAAACGGCGGCCGAGCTGATCGTTGGTGCCGAAGCCTTGACGCTGACGGCAACGGCTGTGCCGGATGGCGCAAGCCTCGAAGGTATGGTTTGGGAAACCAGCGATGCCAACGTGGCAACGGTTGCTAACGGCGTGGTAACGGCTGTTGCTGCAGGTACGGCTACCATCACTGCCAAGGTTGGCGATATCACCGCCGCTTGTGTGGTGACGGTGAAGGCTTCTCGCCCGAACACGCCTACCGATCCCGACGCACTGATCGTCAACGGCGACTTTGAAGCCGATGCCAGCATTGGTTGGAATAACGATTCCGATATCCAAGCAGGCGTTGGTAAAGACGGCTCTTGGGGTATTGCGTACAACTACACGCACGACGGCAACGGTAATAAGGTTTTCGCCGTTTCCTACGACGACACGAACCTGAAGAATCTGAAGCCGAACACCAAGTATACTCTTTCTTTTGACTATAAGAGCAGCGGCGCGGGCTTTGCCCAGCTGTATTGCTACACCGACGTGTTCTCCGACTTTGTCTTTAACACGAGCAAATCCTTGCCGGATTCCTCGGATTGGACGACGTACACGCTGACGGTGACGACGAAGGATACGCTGCCGACCACCTTTGGCGGCACCACCTTTATGTTCCGTTACGTTATGTACGGTGACGCTTCCGGCGTGGGCACGGGCTCGGCGGCTTACGATAACATCAAGCTGACGGAAGTTCCCGTAGCGACCTCTATCGAGTTGGATAAGGCTTCGGTATCGGTGAAGCAGGGCAAGACCTATACGCTTCTTGTGAACGTGAAGCCCGACGGCGCAACGATGCCTGCCATCACCTGGAGCAGCGACAATGAAGCTGTGGCCACGGTTGCAGACGGCGTTGTGACGGGTGTGGCTGCCGGTACGGCTACCATTACTGCTACGGCAGGCGCCCTGACGGCGACCTGCGCCGTGACGGTGGTTGCGGATGACGGTAACCTCATTGAAAACGGCGACTTTGAACAAGGCCCCTCCGTTGGCTGGCAGAACGACAGCGACGTGCAGGCGGGCGTGGGCAAAGACGGTTCTTGGGGTATCGCCTACAACTACACGCACGACGGTAACGGCAACAAGACCTTCACGGTTAACTACGATGATACGAACCTGAAGAAGCTGAAGCCGAACACCAAGTATATGCTCACCTTCGATTATAAGAGCAGCGGTGCGGGCTTTGCCCAGCTGTATAACTACATTGATTTCTCGGTGGACTTCACGCGGGGTAAATCGATCGCGCTGCCCGATTCCGCAGACTGGACGACCTACACCTACTATTTCACGACGAAGGCAACGCTGCCCACCTCGTGGAACAAGATGGCGTTTATGTTCCGTTACATTATGTACGGTGATGCTTCCGGCGTGGGCACGGGCTCGGCGGCTTACGATAACATTAAGCTGATCGAAGTGCCGGTGGCTACGGAAATCATTTTGGATAAAGAAACCGCTTCGGTGAAGGAAGGTAAGACCTTCACGCTTTCGGTTTCCACTGTTCCTGAAATTGCTACCAAACCCGTGATCACTTGGACCAGCAGCAACGAGGCGGTTGCCACGGTTGTTGACGGCGTTGTGACGGGTGTGGCTGCAGGTACGGCAACCATCACCGCTACGGCAGGTGCTCTGACGGATACCTGCGTGGTAACCATCGTTCCCGACGACGGTAACCTCATCGAAAACGGCGACTTTGAGCAAGGCGGCTCCGTGGCTTGGGGCGGCAGCTCTTACGTGCAAGCGGGCGTTGGTAAAGATGGCTCCTTTGGTGTGAAGATCACCTCCAAGGTTGACGAAAACACCACCAGCCATCAGCAGCCCGGCTTCTACTACAAAGACGCTTTGGTTGGCAAATTGGAGCCCGATGCTGTGTATCAGCTCACCTTCGATTATAAGCACGAGGGTAAGGGCTTCGGTATGATCTACCTGAACAAGAGTTTCGGTACGCTCGACGGCACTACCAAGAACTTCTACCAAGGCCAGAATATGACCTCGGGCGAAGTGGATTGGAAGACGGTGACCTACACGTTCTTCACTCCCTCGGCGGCGCTTTCGAAGGATTCCGGTTCGGAATTCCTGCTGCGTCAAGTGCAGTATAACCAAGCCGGTAACGAAGGCACCGGTACGACGTACTTTGATAACTTTAAGCTCGTGAAGGTGCGTGACGTTGTTCACGCCGACGAGATCTATCTCGCTCCCTCCGCTCTGGAACTGCTGCCGAAGGCCAGCGGCGAGCTGAAGGTGATGACCAAGCCCGAAGGCGCTGCTACCGGTATTCTCACTTGGGAAAGCAGCGATCCGACGGTGGCTACCGTGGATAAGAACGGTAAGGTGACGGCGCTTGTGGATAACGGCGAAGTGACCATTACCGTGAAGAACGACAAGAACAAGGTTGCTACGGCGAAGGTCACCATCACCGAAAATGCAGAGCTGCTGAAGAACGGTGATTTCGAGCAGGGCGGCCTCAACTGGAAAGACAATCCTGCCATCAAGGCCGGTATCGGCAAAGACGGCGGCTACGGCTTGGAAATGATGAAGAAGGGTAGTGCTTACTACTACGGTTCTGCTCTTAAGCTGACGCCTGCTACCACCTATATCTTCTCCTTCGAGTATCTGCTGCCGAAGGGCTCCGACTTCCGTGTGTGGTCGGATACCGATTTCGGTTTGACGCTTACCAAGATCTCCGGTAACGCCAACGAATGGAAGAAGAAGGAAGTTATCTTTACCACGGCTCCCAATCTGTCGCTCAGCACCGGCTGGGATCTGTGCTTCGTTTGCGATTCGCTGGGCAACCAGTCCAACGCAATCATCGATAACGTTTCGCTGCGTAAGTATTCCAGCGGCGTTTCGGCCACCGAACTGACGCTGAGCAAGGCTACCTTGTCGCTCATTCCCGGCCGTACGGGTTCGCTCACTGCTTTTGCGAAGCCCGAAAATGCCGATCTGAACGGCGTGAAGTGGTCCTCCAGCAACGAAAACGTTGCCACCGTGGAATACGGTGTGGTAACGGCTGTGGGTAAGGGTACTGCCATTATTACGGCGGAAACTCCCAACGGCAAAAAGGCTAACTGCGAAGTGACCGTAAGCGGTGACGAAGCACCCGTGAAGAACGGTACCTTCGATATCGCAAACGACACCTCTTGGGAGCTTAAGGACGGCGCCACCATCGAAGCGGCTGCCGGCCGTATGGAAAGCGCTGCGCTGAAGCTGCCGAAGGGTGCTTCGGCGGTACAGACGGTGACCGGCCTGAAGGGCGAAACTCCCTATCAGCTCACCTTGAGCTATCGTACGCAGAGCGGCGCGATGAACATCACGCTGATCGACAAGAACGGCAAGGAGCTGTACAAGGGCAAGACGAGCACCGGTACGAGCTTCAAGAAGCAGACGGTGGAATTCACCACGCCTGCCGACGTGACCTCGGAAGCCATCCTCACGCTGACGCCTGCCGGCAACGGCCCCGTCTACGTGGATAACGTGTATATCAACGTGAAGGCTTCGCTGGTTGACTTTATCGTTTCCGACCTGTTCTGGGTTGGCGGCGGCTCTCAGGTAACTCCCGGCACCAAGCTCCAGTTCGGTGTTACGGTTACCAACCAGGGCGAAGATCCCGTGCCGAAGGGCAAGATCGTGGTTGTGGAGCTGCGTAAGAACGGTAAAGCGTTCATGACGCTGGCGCACACGCTGGAAGATGATCTGCCCTCGAACGGTAGCGTTATCTTCGCTACGGGCGACGATGAGCTGTGGTCCGCAGACGAAGGCCACTGGGTAATTTCGGCTCGCGCCAACCCGACTCTCTCCATTCTGGAAATGGTGGATACCAACAACACCACCCAGAAGAACCTGCGCGTGGACAACAACATCGTGACCGCACCGCAGCCCGCTTTGGATGCGAATATGACGGAGCTGACGTTCAGCGATGAATTCGACAGCTTGGATTCCATCGACCAGTACGCCACGGGCGCTGACGGCTACAAGTGGTACGTAACCCGTAACTACGGCGCCGGCACGGTACAGCCCGACTACTACAGCATCGAAGACGGCATCATTAAGCTGAAGGCGAAGGTGCCCGGCTTCAATATTACGCTCTCCACCATCGACGTAGATACTCACGTTGGTTATCTGTGGAATTTGGGTTATCTGGAAGTGCGCTTCTGCATTCCGAATGCCGATCCGGGTAAATCCGGTGTTGACTATAAGGGCTCGCCCGCTATCTGGTCGTTCCCCGACACCAAGTGGCTTGAGCTCCCCGGCAAAAACAAGCAATGGGTAGAAATGGACTGGATGGAATACTGGGGTATCACCTCGGCTCGTCCGGGCGGTTACTACACCATTTCCTACCACGATCAGTCGCAAGGTGAACCCGGTGTGGATGATCACCACTACACGAACTCCAACTCCTACATGGAAGGCCTCGGCGATGAGCAGTGGCATACCATGGGTTGGTTGTGGGCAGAGAACGCCGTTATCACCTACCTCGACGGCAAGGAAGTGCACCACATCTACTACGGTAAGGACCGCAAGCCCAGCTGTAAGGTTACGCTGCACAACAGTGTGGATACCGATACCACGGGTGCTTACACGCTGATGAACGAACAGTTCAACGCGCTGTTTATCGGCGGCTCCGAGAAGTTCCCGATGCTGGTGGACTACGTTCACATCTGGCAGGGCGGCGACGGTAAGATCGACATTCCCGATGAGGATGACGGCAGCGGCAACAATAACAACGTGGTTGGCGTTACCGTTAACTCTGAAGAATTCTGGTCCTACTACGGTACTGACGAGTACGGAGAGCCCGTGATGGAAATTACCGAGGAGAACTACGAATGGATCCTCTCCGCGAAGGAGCTGTGGGATCAGCTGTCGGTGGCGAACAAGGAAGAGATCAACGCCTTGTTTGCAGCAAACGGCCAGCCCACCTTCGACGAACTGTTGGCGGCGGCGCAAGCCTTTGCAGACGGTTTGAATACTCCTGATGATGGCGACACGCCCGAAGGCGACGGCGAAGAATCGCCCGAAACCGGTGCTACCACGGCTCTGCCGATGGCAGTGGCGCTGGTGGCGGCTGGCGGCTTCGCAGTGATGCTGAAGGCTCGCAAGCGCAAGGAGCAG
>JAZQTE010000123.1:0-3366 GCA_045630505.1 Acutalibacteraceae bacterium
CGGCATCAGCGCCAAGAACTTAAACGAATATCTTGCGTTCCCGAAAATCCTCGCCTGCGGCGGCAGCTGGATGGTAACGGCGGATCTCATTAACGACGGCAAGTTCGACGAGATCGAACGCCTCACCCGTGAAGCGGTGAACACGATGCTGGGCTTCAACCTCGCTCACGTGGGCATCAACGCGGCAGACGGCGGCGAAGCCGCTTGCATCGCCAACGCGTTTGCTTCGCTGTTCGATATGAAGGCGAAGGAGGGCAACAGCTCCATCTTCGTAAACAGCATCATCGAAGTGATGAAAACGCCCAACTATGGCGAGAAGGGGCACATTGCCATCAGCACCAAGTGCATCAACCGTGCGGTGCGTTATCTCGAAAGTCAGGGTGTGAAGATGAACCCCGAATCGGCCAAGACCGATGCGAAGGGCAATCTCAAAGCAATCTATCTGCAGGATGAGATCGGCGGCTTCGCCGTGCATCTGGTGCAGCAATAATTAAGAGGAGGAACTCACAATGGCTAAAATTGTAACTTTCGGTGAACTGATGCTCCGTCTGGCTCCCAACGGCTACTACCGTTTCTTCCAGAACGATCAAATGCAAGCCACCTTCGGCGGCGGCGAAGCCAACGTGGCGGTGTCGCTTGCCAACTACGGTATGGACAGCGTGTACGTCACCAAGCTGCCCAAGCACGCCATCGGCCAAGCGGCTATCAACTCGCTGCGCGCTTTCGGCGTCGATACCTCGAAGGTTGTGCGCGGCGGTGATCGCGTGGGTATCTATTATTTGGAAAAGGGCGCTTCGCAGCGCGGCTCGGTCTGCATTTACGACCGTGCGCATTCCGCGATTCAAGAAGCCGCTCCCGAAGATTTCGATTGGGATGCCATCTTTGAAGGTGCCGATTGGTTCCATTTCACGGGTATCACTCCCGCGCTGGGCGGCCAAATGGTAGAGATCTGCCGTCAGGCCTGCAAAGCGGCAAAAGCCAAGGGCGTGAAAATTTCTTGCGACCTGAACTACCGTGGCAAGCTGTGGACGCGTGACGAAGCCCGTGCGGCAATGACGGATCTGTGCCAATACGTGGACGTGTGCATCTCCAACGAAGAAGTTGCCAAGGACGTGTTCGGCATTGAAGCGGAAGGCACTGATATCTACGGCGGCAAGCTCAACCACGAGGGCTACAAGTCGGTAGCGAAGCAGCTGGCCGACAAATTCGGTTTCGAAAAAGTGGCCATCACCCTGCGTACCTCCATCTCGGCCAGCGATAACGACTGGGCAGGTATGCTGTACGACGGTGAGAACTACTGCTTCTCCAAGTCCTACCACCTGCACATCGTTGACCGTGTGGGCGGCGGCGACTCGTTCGGCGGCGGCCTCATCTACGCTCTGCTGAACGGCAAAGATACGCAGCAGGCGATCGAATTTGCAGTGGCGGCTTCGGCGCTCAAGCATTCCGTGGAAGGCGACTACAACCGTGTAGGCGTGGCGGAAGTGGAAAAACTCGCAGGCGGCGACGGCTCCGGCCGCGTGCAGCGATAATCAAAAGATTTCTCAAACGGCGTGCTTCGGCACGCCGTTTTTGCATTTTTGGACAGTTTGTTGACAATTATTGGAATTTCTGTTACAATCAAGTAGCGGGGGATATTAAGAACAAACATATTCTTCGCAATGGATGGCAAAAAGCTATCTGTTGAAAATTAATCAGTGAATGAAAGAGGAGGCAAAAGAAATGAAGAAAACGCACATTCGTAGATTTTTGTCGGTCTGTATGTCTTTGATTTTGCTGTTTTGTACAACGGCGGCAGTTTCAGTGTCCGGAGGCGCTTCATTTCTTGCCGCCGAAGCAGAACTATCATCCGTGGATATTGGCGAAATAGTCGATTTGCGTGGACAATACGAAAAACATTTTCGATTGGAAGACGGCAGCGTGCAAGCCACCGTATACGGCGAGCCGATTCATTATCAAGATTCGCTTACGGGTGAGTGGGTTGAAATTGACAACACACTGGAATCTAAAGTTGAAACGGCGGGTGATGCCGTCTATCGCAATCGAAACGGCTTGTTCGACGTAACGTTTGCACAGACCGCAACCACCGGTGAAAAACAACTGGTTACTGTAAAAAACGACAAGCACACTTTATCGTGGCAATTTGTAACGGAACCCTTTGAAAATGATAACGCAGAGTTACTTGCGCGTTCAATAGATAACGAAGATACCGCTTCTGTTGCACAAGTACTGTCATTTGAAAAAGGCGACAGCGAAAAAGAGATGATTCCCAATGTCGGTGCGCTAGTTTACGGTAACTTGATAGAAACGGGAACCGACGTTCGCTTTACCGTTACTCCAACGCGTGTAAAGGAAGATATTTTATTAAAATCGGTTCCTTCGCAAGCGGTGTCATACACCACACGCCTTATGTTTTCTGAAGGTTTAATACCGACGTTGCAAGACGACGGCACGGTATTTGTGCGGGATAGCGAAGACGTTGAAATTTTCCGTATTGCGGCCCCGTATATGACGGATGCCGCCGACGAGATCAGTCAAGAAATTGACGTTACGTTGGAGCAAATGGGTAATGCGTGGGATCTAACGATAACGCCCGATTGGTCGTGGCTCAGCGATGATGCGCGTGTTTATCCCGTGGTTATTGATCCCACGGTGTATCCCGCCAACAATGCCGCCAACGTGTGGGATACGTATATTTATGAGAATTCTACCACAAGTGGAGCTACCGCGCGACAAGACCTCGACCGTATGTATATCGGCAACCGCACGTCTGCGGGTGAAAACAAGTGCCGTGGGTTGCTGTATTTCAACACAATGCCGCAGGTCTGGGGCGATATTACCTCGGCCTCTCTTGCGCTGTCTACGCCGTCGGGAACAACGTCTTGGAAGAATATGACGTTGTATCGTGTTACAAGTGCATGGAACTGCAGCACGGTGGTATGGCCCGGCCCGAACGTGACGGCAATACAAAGTAAAGCGGCGGCTGACGGTGTATACACCTTTGATGTGACGGCCGTAATGAAGAACGTATATTATAACAACGTTAATGGCACAAACGGTAATTACGGATTTGAAATTCGTTATCAAGACGAAACAGTAGCAGATTACAACGCTCTTCGTTCTTCCGAATGGAGCGATGATAACCTCATTAGCCCCAGCAAACCGTATCTCACCATCACCTACACGGAGCGTGCACCGTATACTAATATTGACAGCACGCGCTATTACATAATTCAAAACGTAGCCAGCGGTAAGGCTTTGCAAGTCCCGAATTTTGGCGCGGCGGGTACGTTTGTAACGGAAGGCGCGGAAAATGCGCTTGCTAACCAAGCGTGGAAAATAAAACACGAGGGAAGTGGGTTGTAC
>JAZQTE010000124.1:0-4222 GCA_045630505.1 Acutalibacteraceae bacterium
AAACCACGCACTCTGCGAAGCTTGGTAAAATGCTGAAATCCCAAGGGCATCGCCCGTTGCTCGTTGCGTGTGACGTTTACCGTCCTGCCGCCATCAAGCAGCTGCAGGTGGTGGGGGAGGCGGCAGGTGTTCCCGTGTTCGAACGCGGTACCGCCAATCCCGTGGATATCGCTCGCGAAGCGGTGGCACACGCCAAGGATCACGGTAACGATTACGTTATTCTCGATACCGCCGGTCGTCTGCATATCGACGAACAGCTGATGGATGAGCTTAAAAACATTTGCGCAGCCGTTACTCCGCAGGAGATCCTGCTGGTGGTTGATGCGATGACGGGCCAAGATGCCGTGAACGTTGCCAAGTCCTTTAACGATCTGTTAGAGATCAGCGGTGTCATTCTCACCAAGCTGGACGGTGACACCCGTGGCGGTGCGGCGCTGTCGGTGCGTGCGGTTACGGGCAAGCCCGTGAAATTTGCCGGTACGGGCGAAAAGCTGGACGAGCTGGAGGTATTCCACCCCGAACGTATGGCGTCCCGTATTCTCGGTATGGGCGACGTGCTTTCCTTCATCGAAAAAGCACAGCAGCAGATCGATGACCGTGAAGCCGAAGAGCTTGCCAAGAAATTGCAGCAGGATAAATTCGATTTAAACGATTTGCTCGATCAATTTCGCCAGATTCAAAAGATGGGTGATATTAAGAGCCTGCTTGGTATGATCCCCGGTATGGGCAAGCAGCTCAAGGACGTGGATATTGACGAACGTCAGTTTGCGCGCACCGAAGCCATCATTCTGTCGATGACGAAAAAGGAACGTGCAAAGCCCGAACTCATCAATCCTTCGCGCAAGCGGCGCATTGCCGCAGGCTGCGGTATGCGTGTTGAAGACGTAAACCGTCTGCTTAAGCAATACGAAACGATGCGCAAGCTGATGAAGCAAATGAAAAATATGGGCAAAAAAGGCGGCCGCGGCATGGGAATGCCTCCCGGTTTTGGGTTTGGCGGCAAGGGCGGTAATCCGTTCGGTTTCTAAACGTATTCAATACAGACCGCAAGCGGTCGGGTTTGAAGAATAGTAAAAACAATAAATTTTGGAGGTAACAACAATGGCAGTAAAGATCAGACTGCGCCGTATGGGCGCAAAGAAGGCTCCCTTCTATCGTATTGTGGTGGCGGGTTCCCGCTATCCCCGTGGCGGCCGTTTCATCGAAGACATCGGCTACTACAATCCCCTGGAAGAGCCCCCTGTGGTGAAGGTTGACGTTGAGAAGGCCCAGAAATGGATCGCCAACGGCGCTCAGCCCACCGATACCGTTAAGGCTCTGCTGAAGAACGCCGGCGTATAAGCGGCGTTTGTTGGCAGAAAGGTAGGACGCTATGGAAGAATTGCTGTTGACCATTGCCAAGGGTTTGGTTGAAGATCCCGCGGCAGTTACGGTCACGCAGGACGAACCCGCGGAGGACGGAACGATCGTGTTCCACTTACGCGTAGCGGCGGACGATATGGGGCGTGTAATCGGCAAGCAGGGCCGTATTGCGAAAGCAATGCGTACCGTAATGCGCGCCGCTGCCTCTCGCAAGGACGCCAAGGTTGCAGTTGAAATCGACGATTGATTGAAAACGCCTCTCACGGAACAATCTGTGGGAGGCCTTTTCGAAACGGAGGAGCAGTATGCCGAAAAAGCGTTATTTGGAGGCCGGCGAGATCGTTGGCACGCACGGCGTGCGCGGCGAGGTGAGGGTATACCCCGAATGTGACTCGCCCGAGGTGTTGGAAAAGCTGAAAAAGCTGTATTTCGAAGGCGGCGCCCGTGCGGTGAAGATCAAAGCCCGTGCCCATAAAAATATTGCGCTCATCAAGCTGGAGGGTGTGGATACCGTGGAAGACGCCGCGGCGCTTCGCGGGCAAATGCTGTATCTCGACCGTAACGATTTAAAGCTACCCAAAGGTCGGTATTTTATTTGCGATCTGATCGGCCTTTCCGTTGTGAACGACGATACGGGCGAGGTGTACGGCGAATGCACCGACGTTAGCCACACCGGCTCGAACGACGTGTACCATCTGCGCACGGTTGACGGCCGAGAGATACTGATGCCTGCCATTCCCGATGTAATTCGCCGCGTGGATATCGACGGCGGCGAAATCCGAATTTTTCCGATGTTAGGGTTGTTTGACGATGAGAATTGACGTACTGACGCTGTTTCCCGAAGCGTGTGACCGTATGATGGCAGAAAGCATTATCGGCCGTGCCAGACAGCGGGAGCTGCTGGATCTGCGGTTTCATCAAATTCGGGATTACACCGAAAACCGCCAAAAACAAGTGGACGATTATCCCTACGGCGGCGGTATGGGTATGGTGATGTTTGCCCAGCCCATTGCCGATTGCTTTCGTGCCGTGTGCGAGGATATTGGCCGCCGTCCGCATCTTATCTATCTCTCGCCGCAAGGTAAAACGCTCACACAGCAGCGTGCCAAGGAGCTGGCGCAGCTGCCGGAGCTGTGCTTGCTGTGCGGTCATTACGAGGGTGTGGACGAGCGCGTGCTCGAAGCGTTGGTGGACGAACAAATTTCTATCGGTGACTATGTGCTCACGGGCGGTGAGCTTCCTGCACTGGTGCTTACGGATTGTGTGGCCCGTATGATTCCGGGCGTGCTGTCGGACGAGCAGTGCTTCACGGAGGAAAGCCACTATTCCTCGCTGCTGGAATATCCGCAGTACACGCGTCCTGCCGTG
The DNA here is from genome assembly GCA_045630505.1 of Acutalibacteraceae bacterium. Classification (GTDB taxonomy): domain Bacteria; phylum Bacillota; class Clostridia; order Oscillospirales; family Acutalibacteraceae; genus RGIG3009. The sequence continues at coordinate 2,731 of JAZQTE010000124.1, forward strand.
TGGGAGGGGCGTGAGGTTCCGCCCGTGCTTCTCACGGGGCATCACGCCAATATTGCGGCTTGGCGGCGAGAGCAATCGCTCCTGCGTACGCTGGAGCACCGCCCCGATATGCTGCAAAATGCCGAGCTTACCGAGAAGGAAAAGGCCTTTTTGGAAGCCAAGCGGCAGGAACTCTCTTCGCAAAATGACTAAAAGTTATCAACCTATATAGTCAAATTGACCAAATAATGGACAAACTTATTTCTTAAAATAGGGCAGGCAAACGAAATTGTGAAAAGCGTCGATTTTATCACTTTTTTTGTTTGACCGCAGCAAAGTTTGTGCTATAATATATACTGTAGAGGATTTGAATGAGTTTCATTCAGAAATTATAACGAGAGGGAGTTTTGGTATGTTTATTAAAGAAGTAAAGGTTCCGAACCGCGAGGGTTTGCACGCCCGTCCGGCAACTCAGTTTGTGAAGGTGGCACGCGTACCCAGCTTTGCCAAAACCTCCGTGTGGTTGGAAAACGTGGATACCCCCAATCGCCGTGCCGATGCGCGCAGCTTGCTGGGCGTGTTGTCGCTGGGCATTGTTGGTGGTATGACGATCCGCATCATTGCCGACGGTGACAACGAAGAAGAAGCGGTGAACTCGTTGGTGTCGCTGGTGGAATCCGGTTTTGCCGAATAAGTAAAAGTACAGAACTTTACGGGAGTTTCACGGCTGTGAAGCGCTCGATACGCAGCCGCGCCTTGCGGCTGCGTTTTTTAATTTTTTCGTAAAGGGGTGAGCGTATGAGCGATAAAATCAAAGACCTGCGCCGTCAGGCGATGGCGTTGCCGTTGTCATCGGGCGTATATATTATGAAGGACAACCGCGGCACCATCATTTATATCGGCAAAGCCAAGCAGCTGCGCAATCGCGTAAGTCAATATTTCGGCTCCGATACCAACCACACCGAAAAGGTGCGGCAGATGGTGAGCCGCGTGGATCGATTTGAATATATCGTCACGGGCAGTGAGTTTGAAGCGCTGGTGCTGGAATGCTCGCTCATTAAGCAATACGCCCCCAAGTATAACATTTTATTAAAAGATGATAAGGGCTATTGCTATATTCGTGTGTCACCGCCTCCGTATTCCCGTATCACCGAGGTGAAGCAAAAGCTCGATGACGGTGCACGGTATATCGGCCCGTATATGAGCTCCTTCGTGCTAAAGCAAGCGGTGGACGAGGTGAACCGTTTATTCCAGCTTTCCACCTGCAAAAAACCGTTGCAATACGGCAAACGGGGAGAACGCCCGTGCCTGAATTTCCATATTGGGCAATGCTGTGCTCCGTGCAATGGGCGCGTACCGCCAAAAGAGTATGCCGAACGCGTGGAGCAGGCCGTCACATATCTCACGCAAGGCAGTGCCAAGCTGATCGCTTTGCTCACCGAACGGATGAACACGGCGGCCGAAGCGTGGGATTTCGAAACCGCGGCTCGCCTGCCCGACCCTATTCGGGCTT
>JAZQTE010000125.1:0-1012 GCA_045630505.1 Acutalibacteraceae bacterium
TTGGGGCAGAAGATGCAGCGGATTCCCGAGGTGGTGGGGTTCCCCCGCGTGGACGCCGAAGCTCAGCTGCGTATGGATGGCTTTATTGTTAAGTACACGATGGATACCAGCGATACGGTGCAGGAGGATTTCGTTATTTCCTTGTCGCCTGCCGAGTATCCCACCGAGATCATGTACGGCTCGGAAATCACGATGGTAGTCAGCTCCGGTGTGAAGCCTGCGGATCCCGTGCCGATGCCCGATGTGAAAAACTTGTCGAAAACGCAGGCGATCTCTCAGCTCACGCTGGCCGGCTTCGTGGTAACGGATGCCGATATCACTTATGTTAACGATTCCTCGGTTCCTGCCGATACGGTGCTGTTCCAGAGTGTTGCAGCAAACACGCCCACCGTACCCGGCACCGTGGTAAAGCTGCAGGTCAGCACCGGCTATGCCGATGTGAAAGTGCAAATTCCGTTACCCGACAGTGACGTGCCCTCCGATGTGCAGGTGTACGTGGACGGTCAGCTGCGCGAAACGGTTGCCAACATATTGCCGAATCTGAAGCGTGTGATCAGCCAAACGCTTTCCGAGCCGATGGATGAATATTTGGTAACGGTGAAAATTGCCAAAACGGGCACGAATGCGGCTGAGTTTTTGGATTATGCGCAGTACCGTGTGAACGGGAAAACGGGTATGGTGCAAGAGGAGTACCGTCACGAAAACGTGCTGGATCAGTACAAAGCGCCCGCAGAACCCGTAACGCCTACGACGACAGCGCCGGAAGCAACGACAACAACGACGGTGGCGCAGGGCTGATGATATGGCGATTGTTCAAAATGGTTTGATAATACAAGGCATCGGCGGTTTCTATTACGTAGAGACCGCCGATGCGGTATATGAATGTAAAGCGCGCGGCGCGTTTCGCAAGGAGGGGATCACTCCCGTGGCGGGCGACCGTGTGGAGCTTGTCGTGAATGATGATGGTGCAACGGGGACGTTGCAAGTCGGAGGCCAAGCGGTCTTAGGAAGA
>JAZQTE010000126.1:0-2163 GCA_045630505.1 Acutalibacteraceae bacterium
AAAGCGGTTTTTGATTTTTTGTGCCGTGCGCACTTGCATTAGTGTAATGTTTGCCGCAAATTTTTATAAAAATATCCCAAAGAAAAGCACAAAAGCCTTGACAATATGTGGTGAAAAGTTATATGATATATGATAGGTAAAAGGTAACTTTTTGTAAAGAGCGGCAAAGGGTTTCCTGCTACCGTATGAAAGTTTTATGATTCTTTATCAAGTTTTCTTGAACAAAGGGAGCGTACGCATTGCGGCCGCCGTGGGGCGGTTTCGTTTGAGCTCTCTGTATGGGTAACGTCCTCCCGACGGATAGTATCGCCCCGCCGCCAAGCGGGATGCGTTCGGACCGTGTTTTTTAACGGCACGTCGGCAGGCTTGTTCGTGCATTTGGCAACAAAACAATAGTGATGTGGACACCCCCTACCCGCATTTAGGAGGTGCAACAACCATGACAGTCCCCGTATGGATCGCGGCAGTCATCGGCGTGGCGGCATAGGCCGTCGGCGCGGGGGGCGCCGCCCTGATCGCGTTCAAAAAGGGCATTGAGCATCGCCGTCGTGAAGCGGAAGCCGCCATCGGCTCGGCCGAAGCGGAAGCCGAGCGCATCCGCAAGGAAGCCAACGACGCGGCCTCTCGCCGTAAAAAGGAAATGCTACTCGAAGCGAAGGACGAAATTCACCGTCTGCGCAACGAAGCCGAACGCGAAAACAAAGAACGTCGCAAGGATATCCAGCGACAGGAAAACCGTCTGCAACAAAAAGAAGAAGCTCTCGACCGCAAGATCGAGAACTACGAGAAAAAAGAAGAGCAGATCGCCAAGAAACAAAAAGAGATCGACGACCGCCTGGCGGACGTGGAAAATCTCAAAAAAGGCCAGTTTGAAATGCTTGAACGCATTTCCGGCTTCACCGTCGAGCAGGCGAAAGAGTATTTGCTCAACAGCCTGACCGAAGAACTCACCCACGAAAAAGCGCGCGCGATCAACGAGATCGAAGCGCAATTCAAGGAAGAAGCGGACGCCCGTGCCCGCGCCCTCATTTCGCAAGCGATCCAGCGTGTTGCCGCGGATCAGGTGACGGAGTCGACCGTGTCGGTCGTGCCGCTGCCTAACGACGAAATGAAAGGCCGCATCATCGGTCGCGAAGGCCGCAACATCCGCACCTTCGAAAACCTGACCGGTTGTGACCTGATTATTGTCGACACCCCCGAAGCAATCACCATTTCCAGCTTTGACCCCGTCCGCCGCGAAATTGCTCGCATCGCTCTGGAAAAGCTGATCTCCGACGGCAGAATCCACCCTGCACACATCGAAGAAATGGTCGCTAAGGCACAGCGCGAAGTTAACGCAACCATCAAGTCCGAAGGCGAACGCGCAACCTTCGAAACCAACATTCACGGCCTGCACCCCGAAATCATCAAGCTGCTGGGCCGTATGCGCTACCGCACCAGCTACGGTCAGAACGTACTGAACCACTCCATCGAAGTGGCTCACATCTCCGGTCTGATTGCTGCTGAACTGGGTGTTGACGTACACACCGCAAAGCGCGCAGGCCTGCTGCACGACATCGGCAAGAGCATCGTCCACGAAGTGGAAGGCAGCCATGTTACCATCGGTGCAGAAGTGGCACGCAAGTACAAGGAATCCCCCGCTGTTGTTCACGCAATCGAAGCGCACCACGGTGACGTGGAAGCTCGTACCGTAATTGCCTGCATCGTACAGGCAGCTGACACCATCTCCGCTGCTCGTCCCGGTGCAAGACGCGAAAACATTGAAAACTATGTAAAGCGTCTGGAAAAGCTGGAAGAAATCACCAACAGCTTCCCCGGCATTGCAAACAGCTATGCAATCCAGGCAGGCCGCGAAATCCGTGTGATGGTTGATCCCGAAAAGGGCAGCGAAGACACCATGATTATGTTGGCTCGTGACATCGCAAAGAAGATTGAATCTGAACTGACCTACCCCGGTCAGATTAAGGTTAACGTTCTGCGCGAAACCAAGGCTGTTGATTACGCAAAGTAAAAACCGAGAGAGAGTCCGAAAGGGCTCTCTCTTTTTTATAACAAGCTTCTTCCTTTGTTTTTTTACGGGCTTTATCCTCATGTACATCATCCCATAAGACCGCTTTGTACCTGCCCTCCTCTATACTGTTTTCGAAGACAGGCGTGTTGGTC
>JAZQTE010000127.1:0-11585 GCA_045630505.1 Acutalibacteraceae bacterium
TCTTGTGTCGGACTTCTCTCTGAAGTCTTCCGCAAAATGGATGGTGTCTACCGCACCAACCACCCCACTCACTCGGTTGCTCTGTATGGCAAACTGACCACTTCGCTTATTGAGGGGGAGGAACTCGACGATACGCCGATGGGTGTGCATTCTCCTTATCAACGACTGGCTGAGGTGGGTGCGAAAATCCTGATGATTGGTTGTTCGACAGGTCACAACTCCTTTATGCACGCATTGGAAGAGGTCGCCGGTGTGGAGTACGCGTTGCGAGGTCATCAGGAATATACCGTGGTCGATGCCGACGGCAACACCTATTCCCGTCGGGTCAGACGCCACAATTTTGCGCGTCCCGAAGGCACGGTACATCAACGGTATGCCCGCGCACTGGACGTATTGGAAGAGGGCGAGTACAAAACCGCGCCCATCCACGGTGCCGACTCCGTGCTTATGGATTGCGTCGCGCTGAAAAACAGGGTGTTGCAAAAAATGAAACATGATCCACTGTATTTTGTCGACGACCCCTGCGGATTCTATGCAAACGGTTGCAAGACCAATTTGTAACTTGCCTTGAAAAAGAGAAACCCCCGACAATCGGTCGGGGGTTACTTTTAATTATTCACATACCCAGTGGAACAAACTCATCAGTTTTTCATCCGCTTCGGGATGGAATTGTACGCCCAGCAGATTGTCGCCGTGCTCGATAACCTCGATCGTACCATCTTCTGCCGTTCCCGTAACCGTTACGTGTTGAGCCGGTACGACGACATGGTACTTGTGAACGGAAACGGCACGCAGGGAATCCTCACCGACCAAACGGTGAATCAAACTGCCGTCTTTGAGTTTAACGCTGTGCTTGGATTCTTCTTCGTGATCGCGCACCATACGGCTGTGGTGTCCTGCCGCACTGCACAAAGACCTGTCACTCGGACCAAAACCATTGCGGTATAAGGGGTTCTGCTGTTTTAACACAAAAGATTAGTTTCATTGTCAACATATTAATTTTTTTGGTCGGTTTAGTTGAAAATTAATTGTTATCGTGTTATAATGTATATCATTCTATCGCCTATTAAGTTCGCTTAATAGTATGATTAGGTTATAGGAGGAGTCTAATGAAAACTTTTCTAGGATATTACGAATTATCCGATAATCAGCGGAAAATATTAGAAAAATCAATAGGTAATATATTTCACTTTGATGTGGATAGTGCGGTGATTCGTCATCCAAGAACTACGCCCGTTGGGTATCGGCATATCGATATTATTGTTGGTAAAACGGAAAACGAAACTATCCTTGTTACCGAAGGTGCAAGTGCACGAAAAATCAAGGGTATGCCTTATCTTGAGGCGTTTGCAAAATTAAAAAACGCCAGTGATGAACTATGCGATTTGTTGGACTTCTTGATAAAAGGAGCTTGTTTTAATACGACAGAATTTCCTCCCGAGTATGAATGTAGTTTATTTAACGGCTTTGAATATCTTTTTGTAGATGAGGACGAGGACTATCACAACTCAACCGGTTATTGGGGAATGTTTATTGTGCCTAAAATCAAAGAAGTGATTTCCGGAAAAGAATATTTGTTTTATCAATTGATCCCAGCATACAAAGAAGAATTAGAATTTGTTGAAACTCATACCAATATGCTTAACTATAAGCGTTTTTGTGAGGCGATTTTTAACCATATATCTGATAGGCAATATTTCGATGTAAGATATGAAATGTTAACTGAACAACAGTTACAAGATATCTACAATAATTGTTTCAAAAAGTAAGGGTTGCATTCTCAAAAAAGGTTGCCTAGAAATGCAAACAAAAATCCAAAATGCAACTTTTGCAACCCTATGCAACCCGTATCAAAAATTGCGTTATAATTCAAAAAAGCACAGATGGCAAAAGCCGTTTGTGCTTTTTTCTTTGGGAGTGACAGAAGTCGAAAGCCCATTAGGGCGTCGCGTTGCACCGCCCTAATGGGCTGTACCGAAACTCATAGACGAGCAGCAACAGCCGCACCGTAATGCTAAAGTTGCGCTCGAGAGGCTTCTCTTGCCGACAAAAGTGTGAAGGAACGCTTGATTTCTTGGTTGGTAAATGATATAATCTGCCAAGGAAGGAAGTGCTATTATGAACGTTTTATCAATCGGTAACAGCTTTTCGCAGGATGCACAGCGCTATCTGCATCAAATCGCCAGAGCAGATGGCGTGGGGCTTTTTGCCTATAATCTTTACATTGGTGGCTGCCCTTTGTCAAGACACCATCGGAATATGCTGAGCGAGCAACCTGCTTATGAGCTTGGTGTGAACGGGTGCAGCACCGCTTTCTTTGTTTCGATTAAAGAGGCGCTGTTAAGCCGTGATTGGGATGTGATCACGCTGCAGCAGGTGAGCTCTCAATCGCCGAGATACGCAACCTATCAGCCGTATCTCGATAATTTGGTGGAATATATACGGCGGTACGCGCCGAAGGCGAAGCTCGTTATTCATCAAACGTGGGCTTACGAGCAGGGAAGTAAGCGTTTGAACGAGGAAATGAAATACAACGATTACAAGGATATGCTGAACGATATTAAAGCGGCGTATCAAACGGCGGCGGAGCATATCGGTGCGGATCTTCTCATCCCGTGCGGCGAGGTGTTCGGTGCGATGCTCGAAAGCGGTATTCCCAAAATCCACCGCGATACCTTCCATGCAAGCCATGGGCTTGGACGCTACGCACTCGGCCTTACGTGGTATCGTTTCCTGACGGGCAAGGACGTTGAGGACAACTCGTTTAGAGATTTTGATGAAGAGGTTACCGAAGAACAGGTTGCCATTGCCAAGAAATGCGTATCGGAAATCGCTGCTGCCTACGGCGTTTGAGGAAACGAAGCCGTTACGATCACAATATAAAAAGAGTACGCTGATGAAATCAGCGTACTCTTTTTTGCTTAGGAATTATACGCCATACCGTTTGGCACATCATACTGTCCTTCAAACAAATCAATTTTATTCTGCCGGCATCAATATCTGACGATAGATCCTCTCGCAGTACCCGCATTCGCAGCAGAAAGCCGTACTGCCCTTGGCACGGGCACGCGCACAGGTGGTTTTCTGCGTCCAGTAACCGGTTGGAATAGCCGTATTGTTGAGAATGTGCGGCGCCAACAGGTCACCAAAGCCGGGCTCAGTCAGCGACGATACGTCGCCGTCCCAGCGTCCTTTGGCATACGCCCCGATTACAATAGCCGGAAACGGATGAATACGTGTCGCCAACTTTATACCGTCCACCAGCCCCTCGTAATGATGCACGTCCTCCGGCCGCACCAAATTACCGGCAAGAATACGATATCGGTTTTCCGGTCTTTTCAACACGCGGCGACAACCGTAGGGTTCAAAATCCGTCACCTTGGCCGTTGATGCTACCGCCGCACTGTGGGCGATCAGATTGTCGTGGAAGGTGTGGTATGCACAGTTCGGCAAACAACCACTATTAGCAAGCAAATATAACCGTTTCCCTTTTTGTTGGCACCAGTCGCGCTCCGCGCGCAGCTCGTCAATACAATAATGGTAATCACGTTTTACGTAAAAAGAGTCAAAAACATCTGCACATTGTGCCATACCGTCGATGCCGTCCACCCACATATTCACCGAGGCGCGCACGTCGACGTCAGAATACCGCTTTTTGATGATCTCTGCCATAAACGGCGAGGCAGTCGTGACCGTCTGTAGCCCGAACCGCTCGCACAACGCCCCCACCGTGTCGACAACGCGTGCCGCCAGCGTCTGCGAAATCGCCTCACCGCCGTAACAGTTGCCGTTAAGCAACAAATTCAGCCGCACGCCCTGATTCGCAAATAGTTTCAGCTCACGCTCCAGTTTCGCACCGTCATACCGCGGATCGTTTTCAAATACTGCGCGACCTGTAGCAAAACCGTCATACGCAAAATACAGTTCACCAACACGATCGATATACGGGGCTATCGTGTTGAAAAACGACTGCGGCGCCGCACACGGGTATCCAACCGAAAACTGTAATTTACTCATCGTTATCCACAATACCCGTCATATTGTTTTGGATACGGCGCTTATACTCTTCGCGCCACTCATCCGTGATCGTCCAAGGCTTTTGGCCTTTCTCGCGGAACGGATTGTGGAAATTGCGCGTCAACACGCCGCGTTGTTCCAGATGCGCGTAGCACTCGCGCATGCAGCCGCGCGCACCTTCAATCGGCGGGTTGTTGCCGTCAGCCGACTGATAACCGGTCCAGTTGATCTTATGATGATATCCGTGATAGGTTTCACTGAGCTCCTCCGGCGAGGGTGTGCCGTCCGGCAGGAACGGATTGTACTCCTTATGCGCACCCATATACGCCGTGGAGCATTTGAGTACGTCCAGTTTGCCCCATTCAATGGTATGTCCCGCCACCGTAATCGATTCGGTCTCGGTCATTGAGATGGCACCGCCGGTACAGGCTCTGGCGCAACGCATACAGCGATCGCACAGCTTACCCTCGTAGATCGGATCCGGCTCCAGCGGCGCATCGGTCAGCAGAATGACGAAACGCTGGAACGGGCCGAATTCCGGTGTCAAAAACACCTTAGAATATCCAATCTGACCCAAGCCTGCCAAATACGCGCACACGCGGTAATCCACCAAAATATCCGGATTCGGCAATCCGTCGCGCACCGGCACGCTGTATTCCGGTGCGTGTTTTTGTGTCTCAAATTTCACCGACGTACCCATAAACAGGTTCGGAACCGGCGCGGCTTCCCAGCCGAAATCCTCAATATAACAGCACAGATACCGCAGGCTGAGCGGGCTGACGATGCGGTTGATGTTGCCGTATCCCATGCCGGCATACGAAGCAAAATACGTTCCCTCTTCAATGCCGCGGAAATAACCGCGCGGAATACGAAACCCCAGCACAATACAACTTTTCGCATTGGGGAAAATATAACGCGGATCAAATTGTGCAGGTGTTCCCTCGAAACGGTCCATGGAAGCGATACCGCACAGATCAGCCCCCATTGCCTTGGCTTGTTCCTTCACCATCGCCGCCGTTAAGGTCGGTTGCATACACATTCCTTCTTTCACATCTTGACTTTTCAACAGGCGTTTGTTACACTAAACACCGTATTACACTTATATTTTACCATGTGCTCGAAACTGCACAATGGACTTTTCAACACAATTACTGGTTTTTAAGGAAGGAACTGCCATGCGTTATCTCTCCGCCACCGAACTTCTCAGCGAGGAAATCGACCTGCATCACGTGTGCGTTTTCCCCATCCGTGAACCGCTCGGTCATGAAGGTGTTTTCACCGACCGCAAGCGTCACTGCAACGTGCTGTTTCTTTACTTAGCCGGCGAGCGGGAATACGTCTTAGAAAACGGCGAGCGATTTTCCCTGACTCCCCACCACATTCTGTACGTTCCGCAATACGCTACCTATCGCTTTCGCATTACCAAGGCAGACGACAACGGTTTCGACGATGCCATCGCCATTAACTTTGAAATGCACGACCGCCACGGTGACTCGGTATGTCTGGACACATGGCCGCGCTTGCTGATGAAGGATACGCTTGCGCACTATCTGTCGCGCTTTCAACGGGCGCTGAGCATCGACACCGGCACCAAGGATTACCATATGCCGCTCAAATCCACGGTATACGCCCTGTTATACGAGTTGCTTTGCGAGTTGTCCTTACACGAATCGGCGAAAGCCCCTTGGCGCGCCATTCTGCCGGCCATTGACTTGATTGAATCGTTGCCCGCCGAGGACGTACCCATACCGGAACTTGCCCGCCAATGCGGTGTCAGCGAAACACGGTTTCGCCAACTGTTTAAGCAATACACCGGCGGCGAGTCGGCGGTACAGTACCGCAACCGTTTACGGTTGGAGCAAGTCGAACGCCTGTTACATACCGAACAAGTCACGGTGGAATACGCCGCCCGCAAAGCCGGTTTCCATGATATGTCGCATTTTTATCGTCTGTATAAACGCCGTCATACATAAAAAAGATGTGCGAAGTTAACACTTCGCACATCTTTTGTTTTTATTATGTTACTCACACAACCAGCGGAACAAACCGTTTAGCGTATCGTCTGCCTCGGGATGGAACTGCACACCCAAGATAGTGTTGCTGTGCTCGATTACTTCGATGGTGCCGTCTTCGGCGTAGCCCGTTACCGCGACGTGTGCCGACGGCGTGACCACACAATGCTTGTGCACGGAAACGGCACGCAGGTGGTCGGCATCCGCTAAACGGCGGATCAAGCTGCCTTCGGTTAAATTAACGCGATGCTTGGAATCTTCTTCGCGGCCGCGAAACATACCGAGGAAATGCCCGTCCACGTTTCCAAGGTCGGGGCGCGGTGTTTCAAACAAGGCGGCTGCGCTACGTTCCGTGCCGTCTTTTTCGGCGGCCTCAAGCGAGGCGAAATAGAGGTTAATGGTTTGCATACCAAGACAGATGCCGAGCAGCTTCTTGCCGCTGGTTACTGCGTGGTGAACGGCTTGGAATTGATACGGCCAAATACGCGTGCCGCCGCTGATGAGCAGGGCGTCACACCGTTCAAAAGCGTCTTCGTCGAGCCAAGCATCCGAAGGCATCAAGCCGAGGGGAAGACCACCGCATTCGGTGATGCGCTTATTATAGTTGTTTCCGAAATAATAGCGGTCCTCGTAGGTGCACTCGGTGGTAAATAAACCGCCGTGAGCAACAATGCCGATCGTTTTTTTCATAGTGTGATCCACCTTTATACGATGGCTTCGCGCAGCCATTCCAACGTGCATTTCACCATGTGTGCACCGGTTTCGGCGGAAGCTTCTTTGGCACTTTCGGCAAACCATTCGGTGTTCTGCTCGCAACGCGACAGATCGACGTTTTGCGGCCACGTGCCCATCATCAGCGAGGTTTCCCATTTGCCTGCGTGGTCGAAGCCGCCGCACTTACGCTGTGCCTCTGCACCGATGAGCGGGATGACCTTGATGTAAGAGAAGGGATCGTCGCCCGTGCCGCAGTTTTCGTAGTAGCTGGCATAGGAGTCGCTGCCCCACCAGCCCTTGCCGAGCGTTTCCTCCATATATTCCATCGTAACCTTTTTGGCCGCCTTGTGGCAGGCGATGGTCATCGGCATTAAACCGGCATTTTCGGTTTGGTGGTGCGGGACAAGGTAGATATTTTTGATGCCTGCGTAAATCATAGATTTCAGCACGTCGTAAAGATACGTCGCGTAGGCATCTTCATTCACGTGGAAATGGCCGGGCTTCGGCTCGCAGACGGCATACGATGCAACGCCGTACCAAATCGGCGGGCAAATAACGATCTCTTTTTCCTTTTCCAGCTCGCGCAAGCAGCCGGTTACGACCATCGTATCCGTACCGCAGGAGGCGTGGTGTGCGTGGTACTCCAACGTACCGATCGGGATGATGAACGGCACCTTGCGTGCAACGGCATCCTCGATTTGGTCGTAGAACATATCAATCAGTTGCATAAAATAACATCCTTTCCAAAAGTTCTGCTTTAAGTATACTCCCAAGTTTCCAAGAAATCAACGGTTAGTGTAAGAAAATTCTGCCGAGGGGCTTGTCAGTTCGTTATGTTTGGTATACAATGGCGGTTGAAAGGAGAGAGTGTCGTGAAATATATCAATCAATGGGATTATCCCCATTTGCAGTACGTTACGCAAACCTCCAATCCCGATCCGAAATGGCGAGAGATCGGGCTTAACAATACGATTGCCAAATCCGGCTGTGCGCTTTGCTCGTCGGTGATGATCGCCGACCGACTGGGTGTGGACGGCGGTGAATTTGAAATTGAAGATGCCCGTCAGCTTTCGTATGATTGCGGAGCCAACCAATGGAGCGGCACCCGAGGTGTGATATATTTTCCTGCGTTTGCGGAAAAACTGGGCTTGGAGCTGATAATCAGTACCGATATTGAGGATATGCGGCATTGCCTGCGTACGGGCGGTGCAGCAGCCGTTTTGGTGAGTGGCGATCACGATGATTATCACGGCGTATTCAGTGACCGTTACAGCCACTATATCGTGGCGATCTGCGAGGAACGCGACGGGCGCATTTGCGTGCTGGATTCGGCTTACGAAGAGGGAGGCTATGAAAAGGGTGACCGCAAGGGGAAGGTGGAAGTGCTCTCCCGTGGGTGCGGCCGCGTATCATTGCAGGTGTTAGAGGAAGAAACCGCCGATATTGAAAGGCCGTTTTTCCTCTTTTGGAGAAAGTGATTTTAAAGGAGAAAGGCTGTATGGAGCTTCACGGGTATCGCATTCGTAAAATGCTCCCCAAGGATAATGCGACCATGGCAACGCTGGTGCGTTCGAATTTAAAAGCCCACGGGCTGGCAATTCCGGGCACGGTGTATTTTGATGCGTGCGTAGACGATCTGTTTACGGCTTATTCTCAAAAGGAAAAGCAAGGCTACTACGTTTTAGTGGATGCCGACGATACGGTGGTGGGCGGTATCGGCTTTGAAGAAACGCCTGTGTTTCCTGATTGTGCCGAGCTGCAAAAGCTGTATCTTTCCGATGCGGTGAAGGGCAGAGGGTTCGGGTATGCGCTGGTGAACTACATCGAAGAGCGTATGCGCGAAGCGGGCTTTTCAGCCTCGTATTTGGAAACGCATCACAACCTGCAAGCGGCGATCCATCTTTACGAAAAATGCGGCTACGTACAAATCGAAAAGCCTGCCGCCGTGGTGCACGGGGCAATGGATCATTTCTATTATAAAGAGTTATAAAGAAACCGCACGGACTTTGTCCGTGCTGTTTCTTACATATTCTCAACCTTGATCAAGCTGGTATTGCCCGAGGTGCCGCTGGTATCGCCGCCCGTAATGATGATCTTATCATCCTTGTTCAGACGGAAATACTGTTCGGCCATCTTCTTGGCGGGGTAGAACAATACGTCGGTGGAGGTGAAGCGTTCGCACATTGCCGGAATAACGCCCCACGACAGCGCCAAGCGGCGGAAGGTGCGTTCATCGGTAGTGAGCCCCAAGATCGGCACGGGGGAGCGAAAACGCGAGATCATACGCGCCGTCATTCCCGACAGCGAGCAGGCAACGATCACCTTGGCATCCAGATCGATCGCCATACCGCAGGTGGAATGGGAAATGGCGTCCACCGTGTTGCGGATTTGAAATTCGGCGTTGTAGAAGCGCTTGTCGTAGTGAATGTTTTCTTCGGCGGTTTCGGCAATCTCCGCCATGGTTTTCACGGACTCGATGGGATATTTGCCTGCGGCCGTTTCGCCCGAAAGCATAATAGCGCTGGTGCCATCGTATACGGCGTTGGCCACGGCGGAAATTTCGGCGCGGGTGGGACGGGGGTTGGTGATCATTGATTCCAGCATTTCGGTGGCGGTGATCACGCGCTTACCCAGCAGACGGCAGGTGGTGATAAGCTTTTTTTGAATGGCAGGCAGATTTTTAAACGGAATTTCCACGCCCATATCGCCGCGGGCCACCATAATACCGTCGCACGCTTCGCAAATTTCCTCGATATTATCAAAGCCCGATTGGTTTTCGATCTTGGCAATGAGCTCGATATGATCGGCGCCCAGTTCTTTTAAATAGTTATGTACGTCGATAAGGTCTTGCTTTCTCGAAACGAAGGAGCAGGCAATGTAATCCACGTCGTTCTTTACGCCGAAAGCAATATCGGCCTTATCCTGCTCCGAAAGATATTTCTGCTTCATTACCTTGCCGGGGAAGCTCATACTCTTGCGGTCGGACAATTCGCCGCCGATCACCACACGACAGACGATCTCGGTGTTTTCGATGCTCGCAACTTCAAACGTTAACAGACCGTTGTTGAGCAGAATAATATCGCCCACCGACAACTCCTGCGGAAGATTTCGATAGCTCACGGCTACACGCTTTTCGTCGCCGACGATATCCTCGGTCGTGAAGGTGAAGGTGTCGCCGTCGTGCAGGGTGATCTTTTGATTTTCAAACGTTTTAATACGGTATTCAGGCCCTTTTGTGTCCAACATAATGGCGATGGGCAGCTTAAGCTCCGAACGCACCTTTTTAATGGTATCAATTCGTTTTTGGTGATCCTCGTGCGTGTTGTGAGAGAAATTAAGACGTGCCACGTTCATACCGGCTTGACACAAGCCGACGATGACTTCTTCGCTTTGGCTGGCAGGGCCGATGGTGCACACGATTTTGGTTTTACGCATAGTAACCTCCTTTAATATGTAACGGCTATCAAGCTGTTGATAATCCAAAATTTTACCCAATATATACTATATCATCTTTTATGTGTTAAATCAATCGTTTTTTATTGACAAGCTTTTGCCGATGCGATACTATGACGATAGAGAAATGCGAAAAGGGGTGCTTTTATGCAACTGATCGATATTACCCGTGAATTGATGCGCGCACCGGTGTATCCCGGTGATCCTGCGCCAACATTGACACGCCTTACCGATATGTCGGCAGGGGATGCTTGCAATACCACGGCGCTAAACGCTTGCCTGCATAACGGTACGCACATGGATGCGCCCCGCCATTTCATTCCGTATGGTGACGGGATCGACAAGATTTCGCTTGAGGCCTGCATTGGGGAATGTGTGGTTATCGAATATAGCGGCCTGCTGCTTGGCGATGAGGCAGAAGACCTGCTGTACCGTCTGCTGGGGAAAAAGCGTGTGCTGTTTAAGGGAGATATTCAGATCTCGCCCAGTGCTGCGTTTGTGCTTTCGGGGGCAGGGCTGAAGCTCATCGGCGTGGAGGGTGCTTCGGTGGCACCGCCGATGTACAGCGAAGAGGTGCATCGCCAATTGCTCGGTGCGGATGTCGTGTTGCTCGAGGGGCTGGATCTTTCCAAAACGGAGGACGGTACTTCCTATTTTTTGATGGCGGCGCCGCTTCGTATTGCGAATGCCGATGGTGCTCCCGTGCGTGCCGTATTGGCAGAACTGCAGCGCATTGATTGGGACGAAAACACGTGGCGTTGACGGAGGAAATTCGATATGTTTCGTATGCGATTTGAGGATATTAACGAGTGTCGCAGTTTTTGCCGTAACGAGTTGTCGGCCACGGTGGACGGCGACGGCGGCGTGGTGACGCTGGATTGGATCGATTGCTACTATCATCACGACGGGACAGTGTTCCCTGACGAAATCAAACTGCCTGTTTTTTCACGCGATCACGCAAGCAAAGGAAAGTACCCTGCCTACGGCGCCGCCGTGCAGCTTTACACGCGTGAAACGTCGCGCAGAGTGCTGCTTCACCGCCCGTGTGATCCGTCGTTTACGCTTTCGCGCCTCTTGGGTGGCGACGGCGAGCAAACCTACGAAATGCTGATGGATAACGGGCGTATGCTGTGGGAGTGCAGCTGCAGCACGGCGGAACGTGACGAGCTGCTATTATGCGTAAATCCCCGTTTCTTGTTTTGCGGCGACTCGAAGGCGACCAAGGAACAGCACAGCGGCCCTCGGTCGACGCAAAAGGGCGACCATTTTGAAGAAGCAGGGAGGCCGCTTCCTGCCGATATACCCAAGCTTAACGGCCCCGTGAAAATCACGTGGAGCGAGCAGCCGTACGATGCTGAAAACGGTGTGCTGCTGTTTTCTTGCACCGCT
>JAZQTE010000128.1:0-1530 GCA_045630505.1 Acutalibacteraceae bacterium
TCCCCGCTCGACGTTCCCCCCATCAAGGGCGTGAACCCCGACACTGAGGAAGAGGATTGCCGTCACTCGTCCGACGACGAGCCGTTCGCCGCTTTGGCGTTCAAGATCGCAACCGACCCGTTCGTGGGTAAGCTTGCTTTCTTCCGTGTGTATTCCGGTACCGTTAAGGCCGGTGAAACCGTGTACAACTCCAGCAAAGATTCCAACGAGCGTCTTGGCCGTATCGTGCAGATGCACGCCAACTCCCGTAAGGATCTGGATATCGTGTACGCCGGTGACATCGCTGCTGCTATCGGTCTGAAGAACACCACCACGGGTAACACGCTGTGCGACGAAAAGCACCCCATCATTCTGGAATCGATGAACTTCCCGGAACCTGTTATCCGTGTTGCTATCGAGCCCAAGACCAAGGCCGGTCAAGAAAAGATGGGTATCGCTCTCGCCAAGCTGGCGGAAGAAGATCCCACCTTCAAGACCTACACCGACGAAGAAACGGGTCAAACCATCATCGCCGGTATGGGCGAGCTCCACTTGGAGATCATCGTAGACCGTTTGCTTCGTGAGTTTAAAGTGGAAGCCGATGTCGGCGCTCCGCAGGTTGCTTACAAAGAAACCATCCGCAAGCTGGCTGACGTGGATCAGAAATATGCTCGTCAGTCCGGTGGTAAAGGTCAGTACGGTCACGTTAAGATCAAGCTGGAGCCCAACGAATCCGGCAAGGGTTACGAATTTGTCAACGCCGTTGTCGGCGGCGCTATCCCGAAGGAATACATTCCTGCGGTCGATGCCGGTATCCAAGGTGCTATGCACGCGGGTACCATCGCCGGCTATCCGGTTGTGGACGTGAAGGTAACGCTGTACGACGGTTCTTACCACGAAGTTGACTCGTCTGAAATGGCGTTTAAGATCGCCGGTTCTATGGCGTTCAAAGAGGCTATGCGCAAGGCTGATCCCGTGCTCATGGAGCCGATCATGAAGGTCGTTGTGGTTGTTCCCGACGAATACATGGGCTTCGTGGTGGGCGATATCGCTTCCCGCCGTGGCCAAATGGAAGGTTCCGAAAACATCAACGGTGCTGTCCAGATCCGCGCTAACGTTCCGTTGTCCGAAATGTTCGGCTACGCGACCGACCTGCGTTCGGGTACTCAGGGCCGCGGCCAGTACGTGATGGAACCCAGCCACTATTCCGAAGTGCCGAAGAGCGTTGCTGAGGAGATCATCTCCAAGCGTGCCAAGGCCAACTAATCTGTATTTCAAGAAACTTTGAAAAAAGGCTTGAAATTTTCCCCATTCCTTGGTAGAATGGGACTAACACCCAAGTATTTTATTTTGAGGTTAAATAAAAGGAGGAAACCACAATGGCAAAGGCAAAATTCGAAAGAAATAAGCCCCACGTAAACATCGGTACCATCGGTCACGTTGACCATGGTAAAACCACTCTGACTGCTGCTATCACCAAGGTTCTGTCCTTGGGCGGCGCCGCCGATTTCGTTGACTATGCGAACATCGACAAGGCTCCCGAAGAGCGTG
>JAZQTE010000129.1:0-1109 GCA_045630505.1 Acutalibacteraceae bacterium
AGCGTTGTCCACACCACCAGTTGTCCTGCCAGCGGTACGTCGCCGTTCATTTCCTGCGCCATCGGCACGCTGGACACGGCAACGGGGGTGGCGAACATGGCTGCAAACGCTGCAAAATGTGCACCGTTTAACTGTGAACGCAGAAATACGTAGGCCGTGCCGATACCGATAAGAGGAACCACCACGGTGCGCATCAGCGTGCCGAAAACGATTTCGCGTCGCAATTCCTTCACCGCGGAAAATTCAAATTGCGCCCCCAGCACCAGCAAGGCGAGCGGAGTAGCGATCCCCGAAAGATAATTCAGCACCGTGTATACGGGGGCAATATCGGTGAGCCGCCACGCAATATCGAAATGCACGAGCAGGGAACGAACACCCAACGCTGCCACACCAACAGCGATGCTCAAAATCAGCGGATTTAAGAATATATCTTTTAGAATCCGTGTGATGCGGTAACTGCCGTCTTTTTCCTTGCGGAATATCGACAAGCTGATAACCGCCAAGACGTTAAATGCGGGGATCACCGCCGCCGACAACAGCGAAGCGATCATAACACCGTCTTCGCCGTACAGCGATTGGGCCAGTGGAATGCCGATCAGCGCATAGTTGGAGCGAAACGATGCCTGCAGCAGTACGCCGCGATATTGGGGCTTTCTTGCTACGAGCAGCACTGCAGGGATCGCCAGCAAAAAGATTACGAGTAAGGCGATCAGACAATACACGATATAGCCGGGATGCACACCGCCGAAGCTTTCGATCTTATACACGTTTAAAAACAGCATAGCGGGCAGAAAAACACGAAACACCAGCTTGTTGGCAGCCTTGGCAAAGTCGCCGTTCATAAAGCCGATGCGCTTTAAAATATAACCGACGGCAATCATCAGTACGATAGGCAGCACCGCGTTTACGGCAAAGATAAACGAATCCATACCGCACCTCCTTTTTATAAGAACGATTGTACACCGCACGCCGCGCGGTGTCAATCTTTTGTGCGTGATTTACGGTTTTGGGTGTTGAATTTTTCGGTATATGTAGTATAATAGCAAGTAAGAGAAAAAGGGTGGTGGCTTGGTGAGAACGTTTTTAAAACAGCACGAGGAAACCGTGCT
>JAZQTE010000130.1:0-11234 GCA_045630505.1 Acutalibacteraceae bacterium
CTCTGTAATTTTACCATTTTAAAAGTGCGTTGTCAACAAATTAACATTTGTTATTGACAGATGTTAAAATCGGGTGCTATACTTGTTTTATCAAAAAAGGAGTGGATATGTTATGTTGGTTTCGATGAGAGAAATGCTGGAGGATGCTCGTAAGAATCATTACGCCATCCCTGCGTTTGACGTGAGTAATTACGAAATGATGCGTGCTATTCTGGAAACGTGCGAGGAAGAACGCTCCCCTGCTCTGTTGATGGCACTCGGCTGCGATTTGGTGGGTAATGGGTTGCCGTTGTTGTCTTCAATGGTGAAGGCGTGCTCCGAGCATTTCAGCATTCCGGTGTGCTTCCATTTGGACCACGCAACGGATTTTGACCTGATTAAGCGTGCAATTGATAACGGTTTTAGTTCGGTTATGTATGACGGTTCGGTTTTGGACTTTGAAAACAACGCCAAAAACACTGCCGAGGTTTCGAAATATGCCCACGCACGCGGTATCAGTGTAGAAGCGGAGCTTGGCCACGTTGGAAACGCCAGCGTGGGAAGCATCAGTGAAACCGGCACGGATACCGATCCCGGCGAAAGCTTAACGGTTCCCGAGGAGGTAACGCGCTTTATTGAAATTACGGACGTAGATGCGTTGGCCGTGGCGATCGGCACCTCGCACGGCGTGTATCAAAAAACACCCGAATTGCGCATCGACAGATTGCAAGAGATCACTGCCGTGTGCGACAGACCGTTGGTTCTTCACGGAGGAAGCGGTACGCCCAACGATCAAATGCAAAACGCCATTCGTAACGGCATTACCAAGATCAACATTTATTCCGACGTTGTACGCGCCATGAACGACGCCCTGAAAAACAAACTGAATACCATTGAAAATCCTGCTACGTGGCCCTTCCTTGTCTTTGAGAATGCACGCAGCGATATGAAGGCTGTTGTGCGTGAGAAGCTTAGAACGTTCGGCAGCGCCGGTCGCCTTTAATGGATGCGGAGGTTAAAAGTATGAAAACAAAAGCAGTACGCCTTTACGGTGAACGCGATCTGCGTTTGGAAGAATTTGAGCTCCCTGCGCTGAAAAACGGTGAGTTGTTGGTAAAGGTTGTTTCGGACAGTGTATGTATGTCCACCTACAAAACGGCAATGCAAGGTGCCAAGCACCTGCGCGTTCCCGATAACGTAGCGGAAAATCCCGTTATCATAGGTCACGAATTTTGCGCCGAGGTGGTGGAAGTCACCGAGAAGTGGAAGGATCGTTTCCACGTGGGCGATAAAGTGGCAATGCCGCCCGTATTGTCGTATCTTGGCGGCGTGGATACCGTAGGATACTCCTTTGGCGAAATCGGCGGTGTTTCCACCTATTCCATCATTTACGATCATATTATCGAAAACGACTACCTGATTAAAGTGGACAGCGACGCTTTCTTCAGCGGCTCGCTGATCGAGCCTGCCTCTTGCGTTATTCGAGGTTATAAAGCGTCCAATCATTTGGATGATAACCTCCTTCCCTTCACCAACATTCGTGAAGGCGGCAAGGTGGCCATTTTGGCAGGCTGCGGCCCGATGGGCTTGGTCGCTATTGATATCGCTCTGCACGGTGACGTAAAGCCCTCGATGGTGGTGGTAACCGACCTTAACCAACAACGACTTGACCGTGCAGCGCAGCTGTTTAGTGTCGAAGCGGCGGCGAAAGACGGCATTAAGTTGATCTTCGCTAATACGTCGAATGCCGAAGAGCTGTTGGCTCTCACCGATGGCAATGGTTTCGACGACGTGTTTGTATACGCTCCCGTTCCTGCCGTGGTGGAGCTCGGCGATGCTATTTTAGGGTTCGACGGTTGCCTTAACTTCTTTGCCGGCCCCTTGGACAAAAAATTCAGTGCGAATTTCAACTTCTACAACGTGCATTATCAGCAACACCACGTAGCGGGTACCAGCGGCAGCGTTCCCGAGGATATGCACGATATCGTGCGTCTTATCGGTGAAAAGCGTATCGACCCCGCGGTGATGATCACGCACATCGGTGGCATTGATGCAGCAATTGATACCACGCTGCGCCTTCCCGAAATCGAGGGCGGCAAAAAGCTGATCTACACGCATATCAACCTTCCGCTTACGGCAATTGATGATTTTGCCAAGCTTGGTGAAGCAGATGCGCGCTTTAAGGTTCTCGACGAGCTGGTGAAGAAAAATAACGGCTTATGGAACGTGGAAGCCGAATCCTATTTGCTGGAAAATTTCTAAAGAGAAAGTACAAAACAGCGAGCGTCACGAAATTTGTGACGCTCGCTATTGACTTTAATCATCTTTAGTCTTATTATTAGGAAGAAAGGAGTGGTTTATATGAAACGTTTTTGGGCAATTATATTTGCGTTCATGCTGCTATTATCTTTGACGGCTTGCGGGTGCGATCACGAATGGTATGCAGCCACGTGCTCATCTGCCAAAGCATGTAGCATTTGCGGTGCCACCGAAGGAGAGCCGCTCCCCCACACGTGGGTTGAGGCTACTTGCACCGAGGCGAAAGTGTGTTCCGTTTGTAACGTAACGGAAGGCGAAGCGCTCCCCCACATGTGGAAAGACGCTACCTGCACTGAAGCGCGCGTGTGCTCCGTTTGCAATGCGACCGACGGTGAACCGCTCGGCCATAGTTGGCAAGGTGCCACGTGCATCACCCCTAAAACCTGCTCTGTGTGTAAGGTGACCGAAGGCAAGGTTGCCGCCCATACGTGGCTTGAGGCCACCACTGAGGCGCCGCAAACGTGTTCTGTGTGCAAGGCTACCACCGGTACCAAGCTGAAAACGGATCCCCGCTTCACCACGGCGGCGACCAAACACTTGCACGGCGAATGGTATTGCGACGTAACACTAACCGATGAAATGATGAATCTTGAAAATTTCGGCGGTACAGGGGTACGCTTAACGCTTAAAATCGGTAATACCGGTGAGTTATCTCAAACCATCGGGCTAAAGGATGAAAAAGGATTCCTTACCAAATTGAAAGCATATACGGTGGAAAAACTGTATGCTGATTTTGCTACCGAAGGTTTTTCGAGAGAACAAGGCGACCAAGCCATGCTTCAAACGTATGGGCTGAATGTGAACGACTATGTGGAGGCGGCCCTTAAAAGCTACGACGTAAACGCAATGTTTAAGGCCTTCACTTTTGAAGAAGTCTATTACGTGGAGGGCGGCGAGATCTACACTGCGATCAGTTGGAAAGCAACCTTTGAAAAGAGCGCCTATTCCTTGACGAGCGGCAAGCTTCGTGTTGACGGGCTTTCCTTGGAGGATGGCGGTCCGCAATTGATTTGGACAAAAAAATAACAGTTATACCGTAAAAACTGAGTATGAAAAAGCATCCCATCGTTGATGGGATGCTTTTCTCTTACGACACTTCTTTTAATTGTTGTTTCGCAGTAATTTGTGCTGTTTCCAACATATTCTCCGCAAAAATGGCGTAGCCGCGGGTGGGATCGTTAACAAGCACGTGTGTAACGGCGCCGATGAGCTTGCCGTTTTGCACGATGGGACTGCCGCTCATTCCCTGCAGAATGCCTCCTGTTTTTTCGAGCAGCTCGGGATCGGTGATTTCGATTACCATATTACGGGTAGCATTTTGGTCGTGATGACGCACCTGCACAATGCGAATATCGTATTCTTTTGGTTGTGTACCGCTAATGGTGGTAATCATTTTTGCTGCACCCGTGCGTACATCTTGTTTTAACATTAATGCCACAGTTTTACCGCCGATGCCTTTTTCACAATGGGCATACACACCCGAAACGCTGTTTTTAAGCAACGCCCCGTAGCTGCCTCCCGAAAAGCCGCCGCGCAGTTCGCCTGGTGAACCTGCTTTGCTTTTATTAATACCGAAAATGCGCGCAGGAACGATCTCGCCCGAAGCAATGGGAATGATCTCTCCCGTATCGACGTCACATACGGCGTGGCCGAGGCCGGCAATTACGTGTGCTTTCGGATCGTAAAACGTAACGGTGCCGATTCCCGCCGAGCTGTCGCGTACCCAGATTCCTGCTTTATAAACGTTTTCGCTGACAGAGCGTACCGCTGAAAATCGAACCTCGGATTGTACACCGTTTCGCTTAATGCGAAGCACCAATTGCTTGCCTGCAGAGGTTTTAACGATCTGTGACACTTGTTCGTTGGTGTACACCGTTTCGCCGTTGATGGATAAAATTTGGTCCCCCACCTTTAGCCCTGCGTTGCGCGCGGGATTAACATTGCCAACAACGCTGTCTACTGCAGAAAGTGACACTACCATAACACCGTCGGTATATAATTTAACGCCGAAGGGCATACCGCCAAGCGTTACCACGCGCTCCTCTACCACGGTGACGGATACGGATTTTACGGGAAAGAGTCCCAGCCATTTTACTGTGGTGGTGTAGGATTCTCCCACTCCCGTGTTGACGGCGGGCACGGCGTTTCGTTCCGTAACCAGTGCTCGGCCAACTGAAAGCGGTTCACCTTGTTCCACAAAAAAAGAATTCGGCAATGAACGTTCAAAATATACAACACCTGTGAGTGCTGTTAAACAAATTGAAAGCAGCACGAAGAACGTGATGCGAACCGTTTTTTTCATCACAAACACCTCGCTGTTAGTGTGGAGCTTTTGCAAGTGTTTATGATTAGGAAATACGACCTTGGAGTACAAAAACTAACATTTCAAGAAAATTTTTCAAAAAGTATGGTAAAGCGCAGAAAAGCGTGATATAATGAACTCAAATCGACTTTTACTCTTTCCTCGAGGTGAATACGAATGAGCGGTTCGAAGGGTACTGTTGAAGTAACCATCAACTTAAACAAAAACACGTGTTATTTCCTTAAAACGGGAAAATGCTCGTTAAACGTAGTGGAGGATTTTGCTTGTTCATCCGGCAAGATCGGAACAAGTGATCTGCTCTACTGTCCTAAGCTGTATAAAACGATGCGCACGAAAAAAGAGCAAAGGCGCCCCGTTTCGGCAGCGTTGTGCGAGGGTGGCCACGGCGAAGTGATTTCGGGGCACCAACGTGCGGGCATCGCCAGTCAGCGCGGATTACCTCTCCCCATCCGCGCCGCCGATAACAAAGTGCGCCCCACCTGCTCTATCTGCGGCGGACAAATGACGTTTGACGCCAACGACAGCGGCGCTCGCATTGTAACGCTGAATGCCGTTGCCGTAACCGATGACGAAGAATCGGAAGAAGAATAAAACCAGCAACACCCCGCTCGTTTGAGCGGGGTGTTTTTTCGTTACTTACAACGCGTAAGAACAATCTCCTGCATACGCCGATTATCGGTGCGATAATTGAGCGACTGAATGAGGGTGACGCCCTCGGCTGCCAGTTCGGCGCCGCTGAGCGTGCTGCCGTCCTCCAGTGTATACACAGCATCACACGGAACCTGCGGATACATACGGATACGCGTTTGTGCTACTTTGGAAGAAATAGCTTGCAGATGTACCGTTTTAAATTCGGGATCGTTGTACTGAAGCACCAGCATTGAGCCTGCATCGGTGAGAATGCGGCATTCGACGTTTTTCCAATCCTCACGCTCTTGCTTGTGCTTGGCAATATGCGCTTTGAGCCATGCGTAGGATTCTTCGGAAAGTCCGGAAAGATCGCAGCTGATCCCAATAGGAGCTGCGGTCATAAAGGCTTGCATAAACGACGGTTGTGCGGCAGCGACATGATCCCACGTGGCATCTTCGCAAACCAGTAATTTCTCTTGCACCTTCCCTGCTCCCGCTACCTTTGCGGATTGAGCAACGAACCAACGTTCAAACAATTGCGGCGGCATACGCTTCATACCGTCTTTGATCATACGCATTCCGATATAGGGACTTTGACAGTCGGAATACCAGAAGCTTTCGAATTCTTGAATATTGGCCAAATTAAGGCGTTCACCGCCCGAGGCGCAGTTCTCTATGTACAAAGCAGGAAAACGCTGTTTTAGGGCCTTTAAAAAGGCGTGATAGCCCTTAAAGTATTCAAAGAACGACGTGCGACGATTATCAAACAACAAATCGGCATTAAAATCGAATTTCACAAACTCAACGCCGTATTTTTCAATGGTGGTAGAAACGCTGTTTAGCATATGCTCTCTCGCTTCGGGGTTGGCAAAGTCCGTAAAATAGAAGCCAACGTTTCCTGCCAAATAATACGACGGGTGCTCTTTACGTGTATCGGAATCCTTGGCAACACGCTCGGGCTCGAACCACAAGCCGAATTTCATACCGTTGCTGCGCACAAAATCAGCTAACTCCGCCATACGGCCCGCGAATTTATCGTCTGTATTTTCTGTCCAATCACCCACCGAAGAAGACCAACCCGCGCCGTGCCCAAACCAACCGGCATCGATGGTGAAGTATTCGACACCAAGGTCGGCGGCAAGCGGCACCTGCTTGGCCACGGAATCGTAATCGATATTATCGAAACGGCACATCCACGTGTTATAAATCACGGGCAACGTTTTGCGAGGGTACCGCTTGTGGCAGTAACGGTGCAGGCGCCAAGCGTCCAACCCTACACGATCGGTGGTTTCGTAGTACCAGACCTCGGGCAACGTGAAGGTTTCGCCGGGGGCAAGCGTGATATCAAGACCGCAGCAGGACGGGCCGATCTCTACCACGATTTGGGTGTTTTCACCCTCGCCGTCAATAGGGGTGCGGTGCGCTGTCATTTTCCATGCGCAATCCGGCAAATAGTGGAACACCATACCACGGTTGGTTTGCTTATTCCACAGAGCCATAAACGGTGCTGAACCCCAGCTGGTTCGAAAGCTGTCGCACGATGCAGCAATTTCCGTTACCAACGGATGCCAAGCGCCAAGACTTTCGTTTTGCCACGAGTTATATTGCGTATATACATCGTATTCGCTGCCGTCCAACACGAAGCGAACGTTCAGGCAGTTCAGGTGCAGTGGCTCGTTTCCGATGTTTTTTACCATATCCACACGGGTGTTGATACCGCTTTCGTCACTGATAAGAGTTGTGGAAAGCTCACATTGAGAATCGGTAAAAGAGGCGCCGTTTTTGGTGAATTCAGGATCACCGAATACGTCGCCGTAATTGGTGATAATACGCCACCAATCGTGAACGGTTTTTTGCCAAAATAAGGACATATCATCGACCTCCTTAAATTTGTTTTCAGTGTACACCATCACCAATTAAAAAGTCAATACGGAATACGAAAAAAGCGGCCGTAAGGCCGCTTTTTAGACTTTTAAATTTCGATAGCTTTACCGGTCTTAATGCTTTCCTGAGCCGCGTATACTACCAAATGGCTGTTGATGGAATCATCGATATCTGTGATCGATACCGAGCTTGTATCGCCGTCGAGGTAACGCACGAGTTCGTGCATAATAGCGTAGTCGCCACCCGAGTGCCCCGAGTGCATACCGTCGCGTTTTATCACATCGGCGTTAACATCGTATTCGGTTTCGTGGAAGGTGAAATTGCCGGGGCTGCGGTCAAAAGTGCGCAGCACGAATTTGCCCGCTTCGAGTGAACCTTGAATTTCGCCTTTAGTACCGATAATGTGGATGTCGCGACCTGCTTTGCACGTGCCTCCCACCATGGTGAACGAAGCAAGAGAACCGTTCTCGAATTCAATATTTACGGTTTGACGGTCGTTGATATCGCCGCCGCTGTTATAGGCACAGCGACCGTAGGTGGACCACGTTAAATACTCTGCTTTTTCTTCTTTGGTGATCTCGTCGAGGGGTTTTCCCATATCCATCCACGTTTGGAACGGAAGCGGATCAAATTCCAAGTGAATTTTCTGCGCGGAATACAAGCAGGTATCGTTGTGCGGGCAGTTGTAGCAAAATTCCGTGGCGCCTTCGGGAGCGTTCTTCAAAATGAATTGCGAACGGCTACCCAGGCTGGAAACACGAACGGGTTTGGTTTCGTTGTTAAGCCAGCAAGCAAGGTCCATATCGTGGCAGGATTTTTGCAGCAGGAAGCTACTACCGCACTTGGCCTCGTTGCTCCATTTTCCGCGAACGAATGAATCGATGAAATGAGCGATCCATACATGTTCGTTCATTTCCATCGTCATAATACGGCCAATGGCATCGGCGTTGATAAGCTCTTTGATCTTTTTATAGAACGGCGTATAGCGCAACACATGACAAACGTTGACCTTCAAATTGTTTTTGTGGGCCAGCTCTTGCAGGTGCAGCAACTCACCGCGATCGTTAACAACGGGCTTTTCGAGCAACATATCGTACTTGGCTTCCATAAGCTTGGAAGCTGTTTCGTAGTGCTGGGTATCCATGGTTGCATTGATAACGAAATCACATTCGATATTTGCTGCCAAAAAGTCATCCAAGTTGGTAAACCGAAGTTCTTGAGGAATGCCGTAGCGCTCCCCCGCTTCGTTACGGTGAAGGTCGTTGGGATCTACAACGGCAACGATTGCAAGCTCGCTCGGCTCGTCCAACGAATAATCAGAATAGACGCAGCCGCGGTTACCGGCGCCTACCAAAGCAGCTGTATACTTTTTCATACAATCAGCCCTCCAAAAGGTGTTTTTAATATTGTACCATATCATTTTCATTTTGTTAAGAGGGTTTTACGGACAAAAAAGTTAAAATTTTAGAGAAAGAAAAAATCTGCCCGAAGGCAGATTTTTAAAGGAAACCGCGAATATCGACGGCCAGTTTTTCTTCCAGATTGATTAACCGTTTGGAGATATCCTTGGTTTTTTCATCGGCGGCTTTGTATTGGTTTAGATAACGGTTAAGCGACTTCACGCCCATATTGCAGCCGTCCGTCATTAAATCGGCAATGGTGGCATCGGATTCGTCAAACGTTAATTTCATATTTGTTTTCATCCACGACATACCCTTGGCGATGGGGTTGGGATCTTTCCCGTCATCGTGAAAGCGGGCTAATTCCTTTTCGGTTTCTCGCCCAAGCTGTTCGTGCTCTTTTTTGCACTCAATCAGTAAGGATTTCAATTTCTCGTTGCTCACATAACCTTGCACGTCTTCGATGGACGCAACGCCCATTTTGATGCCTGCATCGCATTCTCTAAGCAGTTTTACGGTATCTTGTTCTATCATTACCATTCCACCTTTCATGAAACAGTATGGTTGTTTTTGTGCGTGTTATTCATTGGCTTAAAAACACCGAAGCGCAAAAAGATGACGATAATCAACACGAATACCAACAAACTGCCGAGAGCCGACGTCCACTCCGTGAGCTTTAAAAAATCCGAAAGATCCAGCACGTTCATCATACCCGTGACAGCCAAGATGGCCAGCAAGATACCGACGAGGCCTTCGCCTGCGATCATTCCCGAGCAAAACAGAATACCGTTATTCACCGCGTTTTCTTGTTTTTCTTTTTGAGAAATACTGTTTGCTACTTTTCTGAGCAATCCACCCACAGCGATACAAGCACTCAGCTGCACGGGCAGATACAGACCGATGGCAAACGGCAATACGGGAATCTTTAAAATTTCAACAGCTATGGCCAGCACAGCGCCCACTAAAATAAGTCCCCACGGGAGATTGCCCCCCATAACGCCCTCTACAAGCAGTTTCATCAGCATCGCTTGCGGCGCACCCAATTCTTCCGAACCAAAGCCCCACGCATTATCCAGCAAATACAACGTGGCACCGATTGCTAATGCCGCAGCAACAACGCCGATGATTTCTGCAAGCTGTTGTTTTTTGGGCGTGGCGCCAAGCAGAAATCCCGTTTTTAAATCCTGCGACGTATCTCCGGCCAGCGCAGCGATGATGCAAATGATGGAACCGATCGCCATCGCTGCTTGCATACAGCTCACGCCAACCGTGTTGGTGGCTTTTAAGATTACCGAAGCAATCAACAACGTGGCAATAGCCATACCGGAAACGGGGTTGTTACTGCTGCCTACCAACCCTACCATCCGCGATGATACAGCAGCAAAGAAAAAGCCGAATATTACCACGATAACGGCACCGACAAAAGAAACGGGAACACTTGGTACCAGCCACACCAGTAGCGTGAGGAGGAAAATAAATATTAACACAACGGTGGTATTTATATCACGTTCGGTACGCAGCGAGGCTGCCGTGTTGCGTTTTACGGCGTTTGAAACGGTATTGCGAAATGTGAAAACGATTAAAGGCAACGAGCGAAGTAGGCTGATAACACCGCCTGCAGCCAAGGCGCCGGCGCCGATATATCGCACAAACGAACTCCAAATTGCAGCAGGACCGCCGTTTTCGAACAAGGTGGCTACAGTTTCTGTAGCCGGATACAACGTGAGGTTACCGCCGAAAATAACGATAAGCGGTATCAGTGCTGCCCAACCAATGATACCGCCTGCGAACATATACGAAGCAATGCGAGGTCCGCAAATAAATCCAACGCTCATCACAGCGGGATAAATTTGTGTTCCGAAGGCAGCGGGATACGTTTTTGACGAACCCTTTAGAGTGATTTCGCCCGGAACGAGCTTTAAACCGTCAATTAGCAGCTTAAAAAACGCTGCAAGACCAGCGCCACAAAACACGGTTGAGGCTGCTGAGCTGCCCTTCTCCCCTGCTAACAACACCTCGCTGCAGGCTTTTCCTTCGGGATACGGCAATGTGCGGTGCTCTCGTACGATCAATGCTTTGCGTAACGGTATCATAAAAAACACGCCAAGTAAACCGCCCAGCAAGGTGATAACGGTAATTTCTACGAGGTTTGGCCTTTTCATAATACCCTCGGCAGACCATATAAACAGAGCAGGTAGTGTGAAAATAGCACCGGCAGCCACCGATTCACCTGCCGAACCGATGGTTTGTACAATGTTACTTTCCAAAATAGAGTTTTTGCGAAGCAACATACGAATAACGCCCATAGAGATTACCGCCGCCGGAATGGAGGCGGATACCGTCATCCCCACACGTAATCCCAAATAGGCGATGGCGGCGCCGAATACCACTGCCAAAATCACACCGATAACGATAGCGGTGACCGTTAATTCCGGCGGAGATTGTTCGGCAGATACATACGGTTTAAACTGTTCTTTTTTCACAGACTCACGCTCCACGGGTTTGATATATTCAGTTTTTCCAAAGAATAATAAAACATACAAAAAACGGAGCCGCTACGCGGCGGACAGTTAAGGACAGTAAAAAAGGAAGCACGAAAATTTCGTGCTTCCTTTAATTTTGGAATTTGTCAGTTATTTAACTGCCTTAACGGTGTATGTTGCTCCCCAATGGTTCAAAACCTCGACATTGGAAAAACC
>JAZQTE010000131.1:0-9681 GCA_045630505.1 Acutalibacteraceae bacterium
TGCTGCACTTCCGCCTACCAAACGGCCGTTGCGCGCCGCCAAGAGTATCGCCAGCTGGCACGCAATACGGGCAGGAGCGATTCCGCCGAATTCTACGGTGAGCAGCGCCATTACCGCTACCGATACGATGGCTACAAGACTGATCTCACCCTCATTTGAGAGTGAGCCGCGCTCGATTCCCAGCTCGTGATGAACCGTGCTGATAAAGAAAGCAAAGCCGCCTGCCAACAAGCCTTCGGATAAAATGATGATAACGGACATTGCCGACGGCGAGGCCGAAAGCAACAGCGCTCCACCCGTGATAATGCTGCCCAAAAAAGCCGTTACCGAGGGAAACACGCGTGAACGCGTGAGCGAGGTAAAGCCGCTTACCGACCAACGGAGTCCTGCCACCGTAATGAGGGCTGCCAAGTACCGCAACGAATCCGAGAGCCCACGCACCAAATAGCCTGCGAGCGTTGCAAGGTATATAAGCACCGTGCCGGGGCCGCTGACTGCCGCCGCCAAGCCGATACCGAACGGTGCGAGGCCTCCGTATACCGTAGCGTGCGGCAGCAGAAAGCCCAAAGCCACACCTGCCGCCATATACCCCAGCTGCCAGCGCATCGCATCACTTGCTATAAGCCGTTTTTTCGTCCTTTGACCGCTATACGTTGTGTTTTTCATTCTCATACACCACCATATCTTGATATTTTGATTATACTGCTTGTCCACTTCACATTCTGTCGCAACGCGTAGGCAAATATGGAAAGGTTTGCACGAAGAATGGCAGAAAACGCCGAGGGTGTCTATTTGGTACAGGCTGTGAATATGGTGTTACGGAGGAGTGATGCGTATGCAACGTACGGGACTTAAGGAACGGGAGGTAGCGCTCTCCCGTAAAGAACACGGAAGTAACCGTCTGACAAAGCATAAACGGCGCGGCTTTTGGGCGCAATATGCGGAAAGCTTTTCCGATCCGATCATTAAAGTGCTCTTGGCAGCGCTGGCCATTAACGTGGTGTTTTTGTTTCGCGGACAGGACTGGTATGAATCCGTTGGTATTGCGTTGGCCGTCTTTTTGGCTACGCTCGTGTCCACACTTTCGGAATACGGCAGTGAATCGGCGTTCGAGAAATTGCAGGAGGAAGCGGCGCAGACCACTTGCCGTGTGAGGCGCGACGGTTTGCTGAAGGAACTTCCTGCCGACGAATTGGTGGTGGGAGATGTGGTGCTGCTGCAAAGCGGCGAGGCCGTACCTGCCGACGGTATTCTGGTTGAGGGGGCTTTGCGTGTAGACTGTTCTGCACTCAACGGCGAAAGCCGCGAGGCAAGCATTACGGAAGGCGGTGAATTTCGCGATGACTCCCCCTCCCTCTTGTTACGCGGTGCCGTGATCTGCTCGGGAAGCGGTGAGATGACCGTCTGCCGCGTGGGCGATAATACCGTTTACGGACGGCTTGCCGTGGAGGTGCAGGAGGAAACGCGAGAAAGCCCTCTGCGCTTGCGTCTGCAAGGCTTGGCAGGCTTACTGAGTCGGCTGGGCTTTGCCGCCGCAGGGCTGGTGGCGGCAGCCGATCTCTTTCAATCCTTCGTGATACAAAACGGGTATCATTCCACGGCGATGTTGGCTTCCGTTACCGATCCCGTACAGTTGTTTGGTAATCTGATACACGCCGCCACACTGGCGCTTACGGTGGTTGTGGTGGCGGTGCCCGAAGGGCTGCCGATGATGATAACGGTGGTATTATCCTCCAATATGCGGCGTATGCTTCGCGATCACGTGTTGGTGCGAAAGCTGGTGGGGATCGAAACCTCGGGGAGCCTTAACATTTTATTTACCGATAAAACCGGAACGCTGACACGCGGAAAACCCATAGTTACGCTGCTTACGGATGCAACGGGGCGACGTTACGGCACGCCGCAGGAAGCGCAACGGCAAAAAGTGTTTTGGGAGCTGTGGAGACTTTCCGGCTTTTATAACACCGAAAGCGCCGTAGGCAACCGCGAGATACTCGGCGGTAACGCAACAGAGAGGGCGCTGCTTTCCTACGTGCTGGGGAGAAGCCCGTTAAAAACCCATTACGCCGTGGTGAATAAAATTCCGTTTTCCAGCGAACGAAAGTGGTCGGGCGTGGAGCTTGGCGGTGAGCTGCCGCTAAACGTCAGGCGGTTATCCCTATACAAAGGGGCACCCGAAAAAATACTGGCCGTGTGCGATAGCTACGTGTCACCTGACGGTACGGTACTTCCTCTTACCAATCGCACCGCACTGCAGCGATGTATGCACGAATTGGAAAACGAGGCTATGCGATTGATCGGTTTGGCCGTGTGCGATGCGCCGCTGTCCGATGCGCCGCAGCACCTCGTTTTTGTGGGACTTGCAGCACTGCGTGACGAGGTGCGACCTCACGTACGCAAGGCTGTGGCACAAGTGAAAAGTGCCGGAATACAAACGGTAATGATCACGGGCGACGGTGCCAAAACAGCGGCAGCCATTGCACGGGCGGCGGGACTGCTTGCACCAACCGATCCCTCTGCCGCCGTGATTTCGGGAAAAGAACTCCGACAGCTTTCCGACGAAGAGCTTAAGCAACGGTTGCCGCAGCTTCGCGTGGTAGCACGGGCGTTACCGAGCGATAAGAGCCGTTTGGTGCGATTATCGCAGGAGCTGGGGTTGGTGGCCGGTATGACGGGAGATGGCGTTAACGACGCCCCTGCGCTCAAAAAAGCCGACGTGGGCTTTGCTATGGGCAGCGGCACCGAGGTGGCAAAGCAAGCAGGCGATATCGTGATACTCAACGACGAGTTTTCCTCCATCGCCAAGGCGGTGTTATACGGACGTACCATTTTTAAAAGCATCCGCAAATTTATCGTGTTTCAGTTAACGATGAATTTGTGCGCTGTAGGCATTTCGGTGACCGGGCCGTTGATAGGGTTCGAAGCACCCGTGACGGTGATGCAGATGCTGTGGATCAACATTATTATGGATACGCTGGCAGGGCTTGCTTTTGCCGGAGAGCCTCCCCTGCCCGAGTATATGAACGAGCCGCCCAAACGGCGAGACGAGCCGATCCTTAACCGTTATATGCTAAATCAAATCCTTTGCACGGGAGGTTTCACGGTCGGCTTATGTATTTTCTTTTTAAAGTGGGAGCCGTTAAAGCAATTATTCCGCTACAGCACCAAACCGATCTATTGGATGACGGCTTTTTTTGCGCTGTTTATTTTCTGCGGTATCTTTAATTGCTTTAATGCGCGCACACAAAGGCTGAACCTATGCGCCTATCTCTATCGTAATCCTGCCTTCGTGTTGATACTGACGCTGATTACCGCCGTGCAGCTCGGTCTTATCTACTACGGCGGTTCACTGTTCCGCACGGCCGGACTGACAATCAGTGAGCTTATCCGCGTTTTGGCGTTATCGGCGTTGGTGATCCCGTTTGATCTGCTGCGAAAATCGTGTTTGCGGCTGTTTGGGCGAAAAGGTGTGGTGTAATTTTCACAAAAAACCGTTCTTCCCTTGCAACCTGCGAAAAAGTGTGATAGAATAGGCAGGTAATTTTTTTGGAAAGTGACGGATGAAGTATGATTACCGTATCGGATTTAGGAATTAACTTTAGCGGACAAAACCTGTTCACCCACGTAAACCTGCTGTTTACGCCCGGCAACTGCTATGGCGTGATCGGCGCCAACGGTGCAGGAAAATCCACTTTTCTGCGTATTTTGTCGGGTGATCTGGAGCCTTCTACGGGTGAAGTGATCATCGATAAAAAGAACCGTATGTCGGTGCTTAAGCAAGATCACTACGCCTTTGACGAATTTACCGTGCTGGACACCATTCTGCAAGGCAATCCTCGCTTATATGAGATCATTCAGCAAAAGGATGCCTTGTATGCCAAAGAGGATTTCACCGATGAAGACGGCGCCTTGGCGGCCGAGCTTGAAGGTGAATTTGCCGAGCTTAACGGCTGGGAAGCAGAAACCGAAGCAGGACAGATCCTGCAAGGCTTAGGGCTTTCGGTGGATATGCTGTATCAGCAAATGTCCACTCTTGCCGATAAAGAAAAGGTGAAGGTGCTGTTGGCGCAAGCGCTGTTCGGCCAGCCCGATATCATTCTGCTGGACGAACCGACCAACCACTTGGATATCGCCTCCATTGCGTGGCTTGAGGATTTCTTGATGGATTATATCGGTACCGTTATCGTGGTATCGCACGACCGTCACTTCCTCAACAACGTATGCACGCATATCGTGGACGTGGACTACAACAAAATCAAGATCTACGTGGGTAACTACGATTTCTGGTACGATTCCAGCCAGCTGATGCAAAAACTGATGCGTGAGCAAAACAAGAAGGCAGAGGATAAGATTCGCGAGCTGCAGAACTTTATTCAGCGTTTCTCGGCGAACAAATCTAAATCTCGCCAAGCGACGTCGCGTAAGAAGCTGATCGAAAAGCTGTCGGTAGAGGAAATGCCTGCCTCGTCGCGCCGTTATCCGTTCGTAGGCTTCACGATGGATCGCGAAGCCGGCAAAGAAATTCTTGCTGTAGAAGATCTTTCGCTGGTACAAGACGGCGAAACAGTGCTGGATAAAGTATCCTTCCGCGTGAACAAAGGCGATAAGATCGCGTTCGTTGGTGAAAACGAATTGGCTATCACGGCTCTGTTCCGCGTTTTGATGGAGGAGATCACGCCCGATTCGGGTTCCTTTAAATGGGGCGGCACCACGTCGCAATCGTACTTTCCCAAGGATAACACCGATTTCTTCGACGGCTGCGATTTAAATCTTATCCAGTGGCTGAACCAGTATTCCTCGGATAACACCGAAACCTATCTGCGCGGCTTCTTGGGTAAGATGCTGTTCTCGGGTGATGACGTGCTTAAGCCCGTAAAGGTGCTTTCGGGTGGTGAAAAGGTGCGTTGTATGCTGTCGCGTATGATGATGTTCGGCGCAAACGTGCTGCTGCTCGATCAGCCCACCAACCACTTGGATCTGGAATCCATCACAGCGGTGAACGACGGTCTTATCAACTTCCCCGGCAACGTGATGTTCTCGTCCTACGACCATCAGTTTATTCAGACGGTAGCCAATCGTATTATTGAATTTAAGGCGGACGGCACCATTATTGATAAGATGATGTGCTACGACGATTATATTGAGTGGAAAAAGGAAAATAACATCTAATGCAACAAACGGCGGTGTCAAAAGACACCTCCGTTTCTTTAATATCGTATGGTTACGGGGCCGAGCAGGCCGGAACAGAGAGATTCTTGGTTAAACGTTTTTTGCAATACCTCCATATAGCCCGGCTCGTAGTTGGGAATCCATTGGGCAAAATCGTGATATACGTATTCGTTGGCCAATGTGTTGGACACGCGAATGCGCAATTCGTTTTCCTCTTTTAAAGCAGGAAGTTCCACACAAAACGGTGAAAAGATCTGCGTTGCAATGGGTTCTCCGTTTAAAACAATCTCGCACGAATAGCAAACCTTGCCCAGATCTAAAACCGCCCCTGCTTGCATTTCCTCGTTGGCAGAAAACACGGTGCGATATTCCACGTCGCCCGAAAAACTTTCGCCAAGTACCGCTTGCCAATCACCGATGGTGATCGGGCGGTACGGTTCGTCAAACACTTCCTCGGCAAAGCCTTCGGTTTGCGATATGCGAACCTGCCGTAAACGACGGAACGAGAAATCGGAAAGCTCAACGGCTTTTTCACGCACGGAATATTGAGCAGAAGTGCTTAATGCAGGCACATCGGCAAACAGCAACACCGCTTCCCCGCCGAGCGAAAAATCATAAACGAACGGGACAACAGACACCACTTCACGCTTACCCGTTTTCATATCGATTTTAACCGCCGTTTTTGCCGTTTCTTTCGGGAAGGTGATCACACCCTTGGCGGCACCGAACGCCTCGTTTGTGACGTAATACACCGTGCCTTCGGCCGTTTTACGGCGCGTCGCGCGAATGTGGCTGTCGGACTTCACAATGGGATCGACATCATACTCGCCACGGCAAACACAAACCGTGCCTCCCGCTTGGCCGAATTCCGCCAGCTTTTGCTTTACATTCTCAAGAAGCGTTACGGTGTCGTCTTGCAGATAGATTGTACGATACGCCGCATCACCCACGCACAAGGCGCCGTTTTTGATTTCGGCGGCAAGAATGGCATCTTCGTCCACAACATCAATATCACAGCCGCAGCTTTCCAGTTCGCTGCCAACGGCCTCGAAACGTTCTGCCGCGGCACGGGCAACGGCATCGCCCGCCCAAATATCCCGCATAGGCATAAACAGCGCCGCTTCTGCCAGCGGTTTGCCGGCAGACATGGTGTAACTAACACGGGTGGCCCATTCGTTGAAAAGCCGAAGATCCTCGGCACCCGGTAACAGCGGCGAAAAAGTGGGTTGTCCCACGCGGGCCACTTGATCGCCTGTGTAACGGAATCGCATATTCATCGGGTTTAACACGTTAAGCCCGCGCACCACTTGGAAATTATATACCCAACGCATTTGGTCGTACGTTATGCCGCAACCGTAGATCGCAAAAGATTCCGTTAATGCCAAGCGCGCCCCCGTTTGGTGCGCCGCCGAAGAAGCATAGCGCGGGAAGAAACGGTTGGCGCATAACGGCGCATACGGCTCGACCCCTTTCATTTCGGGGCCGGGAAACGCTTGGCGCCAAATAATATCAATGCCTGGAACGTCCATTGCACGCAAGCAACGTAAAATGTGGTGATAGCCCCATTTGGCATTACCAAAGGCTACATCGTCGCCGCCAACGTGTCCGCCGGAAAGTGAGCCGTTTTTGCGGCACCAATCGCGAAGTACCATAAAATAATTTTCGGCAAACAAGCTCGAAAGCAGATCCTTATAATCCGCACGAACCTTACGATCGTTTTCGGTACGGATCTCTTCGCCAAACAAAGCCTCCATATGTTCGGTTATGTCGTACCCAAAGCGCTCTGAAAACAGCGTTTCGAAGTCGTCTGTCCAAGCCGTGAGAGTTGTATCGCCCAGTGTGTAAACGTGGGGTTCATCGGTGAACGTGATGGGAAAATGCGCGCCGTAATTGCCGTCGAAAGTCTCTTTGTAGACTTCGTGCGTATATTCCACAAACCGCTCGGTGGATTTCTTGTTAAGCAAATCGGGATACGGTTGAGCCGCAGGCGGGATGACTTTGGCATTTCCGTGAACATCTACGCCATAGGCTTCCAGCTCGGGGTTTTCAAGCACCACGCGCCCGTTAGCCGATCCCGAAGGCCAACCGCCCTCATCGTACATCCAGCAACACATACCGCGCTTTTCCGCTTCGGTAACGGCAAATTTCACTTGTTCCATAAACTCGCGGGACAAGTATTCCTTTTCACCTGCGCAGTTACTGTTTGCCTGCGAGAACTGTGACGGACTGGGAAGAATATAAAGCCCGCGAATTCCGCGCTTTTTCATATTTTCCAAGCCTTCTATAATGCCGCCTTCGGTAATTTCGCCGCGCCACACCCACGAATAGACAGGTGCATACTCTATCGGCGGTGCTTCCATTTCGCTTAACGTATCGTGTTCGCAGTACGAATATTTTGAAACAGGAAAATCCATTATCTTCACCTCTTAACAATTTAACAGTACCACCGCTAATACACCAAACAGCATACCGATGGTTTGCAAACGAGTAAAGCTTTCTTTAAATACGATCATCGACAAGATACCGCTGATGATCAGCGTTCTCGCCGATAATACCGAATAATAAATCGTTCCCGGCAAGAGCAACAGACAAGCAAGACCACCGCGGTTGGTAATGCCGTTTAGAGCGCCGCAAACACCGCTTAGCCACCAGCCCTTACGAATGGCGGTGCGTATGGTAGTGCGCTCTCGCAGGAGTGCCGTTCCCCACAAAAGCAGCGTGGCAATGGCCAGCGAAATGATCATAAAAGCAGTATCGTATTGGCTAAGGAAACGCCGCTGCTGCATACGCATAAACACGCTGCACAAGCCATTGGAAACAAAAAGTGTGCCCACATAAAACAACCACTTTAACGAAACCGTGCGCTTTTCCTTGCCTCGCTTTCCGTAAACAAGAAGAAAAGACAGGCACACGCACAGCAGGCCAAGCCCTTGCAGAGGGGTAATACTCTCGTCGCAAAACACAATGCTGTACCCCAACGGGATAACCACGGAATATGCAAGTGACAGATTAGTGAGAGCCAGCGAGCCTTCGTTAAGAGCCAGCACGCATGTTAACGCCGCCACGGCATAACAAGAGGAAAAACCGATGCTGTACGGAAGCAAGGACAGCGAATACGCCCCACGGGAGGCAAACAGCAAAAAGAACAAAAAAGCCGCCGTGGTTATCATCGCGCTGAACGTGCATTCGCTGTGCGACGATCGCCGATTAAGAAATTTTTTGCAAACACTTTGCGAGGCGTTCGTTACCGTGTTCACGGCCAACAAAAAATAGCCCATTCTCTCCCCTCCTTTTTCCCTATTGTAAAAGAAAACAAAGGGGATTACCATAAAAAATTCGCCCATTTTATTGTAAAATTTTCCCTCGCGTGGTACAATTGGAAACATAAAGGAGAGAAAGCACATGGGCGTTACGTATCATATAGAAAAAATGAACGAGCTGTTACAGCATATTTCGGTCGTGCTTAAAATGGGTATACAAGTGTATGATGCCAACGGCAACGTGCTTAGCACGATTTGCAACCCCGACGATTACTGTTCGCGTTTGCAGAAACTGCCAAACGTGCGGTCGCTTTGCAAGCAATGCGATCATCTGTTGGTGAAAAAATGCCAAAAAAGCCACACCGCCGAAAAACATCTCTGCCACGCGGGGCTTTACGATTTTATTATTCCCGTTTTTAAAAACGATGTACCGATTGCGTACGTGGAATTCGGCCGTATTCGCACCGCGCTTTCGCCCGAAAAACCGCGGTATCCCGAGGCAGGACAACACGCAAACGAGCAATTTTATCACACACCACTGTTCTCAGAGGCCGAGCTTAGCCATTTATCCGCCCTGCTCCCGAGTATTATTTTAGACAGCACCATCACCATAACGTACGATACGTTTCAGGATGATATTATCCCGTATATTACCGAGCATATCGACCAAGAGCTATCGGTTCCATCGCTGTGCAGGCGATATCATCTTTCTAAAAACACGCTTTATCGGTTCTTCCAAAAAGAATACGGCTGTTCGGTTGGCGAATATATTGCTCGCATTCGTTTGGCGCGAGCCGAGGAGCTTCTTTTAAACACCGCACTACCCATTACACAACTGGCACAGCAAGCGGGATTCCGGGATTATGCGTATTTTTGCCGATTCTTTAAACAACGTACCAATTGCACGCCAACCGCTTATCGAAACAAAAAAACGGACGAGTTGTAACACTCGTCCGTTTTGAATTGGTAAACTTATTTCGCCATAGCGGCAACTTCGGCAGCGAAGTCGTCTTCCTTCTTTTCGATGCCTTCGCCCATTACGTAGTGAATGGCATCCACGAAAGCAACGGAACCACCCAGCTTCTTGCCGGCGTCGGCAATGTAACCGGCAACGTCGCCCTTGAACAGATCGGAACGCACGAATTCTTGCTGCAGCAAGCAGGATTCCTTGTAGAAAGCGTTCATCTTACCGGCAGCGATCTTTTCCTTCACGGCATCGGGCTTCGAGGCCATGTTCGGATCGTTGTTCATC
>JAZQTE010000132.1:0-2364 GCA_045630505.1 Acutalibacteraceae bacterium
GGTGCGGAATACAAGATTCCCAACTTCCGCAACGAGGACGAACGCAAGGTGTATGAAAACGACGTGCTTTCGCCGTTCCTCAACGAAGACGGTGAGCGGAACTATCCTTGCACCAAGTACGAAGCAGAACAATTTAACCTGTAAAATTTAGAGCGTTGCTTTGCGGCAACGCTCTTGATTTTTGGAGAAACACCGCCTATAATGAAGAAAAGAGGTGAGTGCGGTGAAGATAACTTTTTTGGGTGATATTATGTGCGAACCGCCCGTGCTGAAGGCGGCAAAGCGCCGCGGCGGCACGTACGATTTTTCGGGCGTGTTTGCACCTTCAAAAGCGTTGCTCGGTGAAGCGGATTACGTGATCGGTAATTTGGAAACGCCGCTGGCAGGCAAGGAGGCCATCTATACCGAAACACATCTGTGCTTTAATGCGCCCGACGAATACGTTGATGCGCTGATCGAAGCAGGTGTGAACGTGGTTTCCACCGCGAACAACCACACCTTTGACCGTGGATATGAGGGTATGGAGCGCACCGTACGCGTGCTGGACGAAAAAGGTCTTCCGCATACGGGCTCATACACCCGTGGAAGCGCTCGCTCGCCGCATTATTTCACGGTGGGTGATACCCGTTTTGCATTGATCGCCTACACCTACGGAACGAATTACGACGGCAGCGGCGGTTTGTGCTTGGCCGAGGGGGAATATCAAGATACCGTGAACCTGCTGTGCTCGCAAAAAGCAGGTACGTACCTGCAGGGTGTCTTCCGTGGGAGCGATTGGCTGGATCGCTTTTTTAGGAAACTCAAGGTTTTCAAAGATCCGAATACGTGGGGTAAACTGAAACCGTTTTTTGGGCTTACGGCCACGTATTCCCGTCACGACGACCGCTTGGAAGGCAAGGTGGATACGCCGTATATTGAGCAGGTGAAACGGGATATTGCCGAGGCGAAGAAGAATGCCGACGTGGTAGTGTTTTATCCGCACGTGGGCGGCCAGTTTAACGAAAAGCCGGGCGCTTTTTCGGAATACGTCGTACAAACGGCGCTGGAAGCAGGCGCGGATGCCGTGGTGGCCACCCATTCGCATATTCCGCAAAAGTGTGAATACATAAACGGCGTGCCGTGCTCGTATTGCTTGGGGAATTTTAATATGAACCCTGCATCCTACTTGGCGATGCCCGAAATTTTAACCAATTACGGCTACGCGTTGCATCTGTACGTGGAAGAAAAGCACATTGTGAAAGTAACGTTTTCGATGATGAAAAACGAAGTGATGCGCGACGGACAGATCGCTTCGGTGTCGGTGGATGAGTTGTACGCCTCGCTGAAATGTGAAAAGCAAAAAGCGAAGCTGGAAAAGGAAATTCAAATGCTGTACGGCCGTATCACGGGGCGGATGCTGAGCGGCGATATGGTGCGCAGGGAATATGAAATGTAAGGAGAGATCGTTATGAAAAGAACCTCGGCAGAGTACCGTGCGATCGCACGGCAGAATTTGAATGGCAAATGGACAGAGGCGTTGATTGCTACGCTGTTGGCGTGGTTTTTGGGTGCGTCGTTTTATGGTTCCTATACAGCAAGTGTCGATTTTGACAGTGCCGCCTTCAAAGAGGCGTGTGAGTATTTGTTGCCGCTGATTCTGGTGGTTACTTTGATCGGTAACGTGTTAAACGTGTTTCGCTTTGTTGTGGGCGGCGCTGCCACGTTGGGATATGCGAAATATCATTTAAATCTACATGACAAGCAACCAGCCGACGTGCGCGACGTGCTTTCATGTTTTGACCGTTTGGGTGCGGCGTTCGTAATGAGTTTTTTGCGCAATATATTTGTATTTCTGTGGTCGCTGCTGCTTTTAATTCCCGGTATTGTGAAATCGCTTTCCTATGCCATGGCGCCGTATATCTTGCTGGAAAACCCGAATATGACGGGGCTTGAGGCCATTACCGCTTCCAAAACGATGATGGACGGCGAAAAATGGGACTATTTTGTTTTGGATTTTAGTTTTATCGGTTGGAGCTTGTTGGCAGCTGTGCCTTCCCTTGTTTCGGCGGTACTGTTTGAAATGGGGAAGTGGTCAGCCTGGCCGATCATCTTGCTTGGGGCGTTGGCATCGTTTGCTGCGTCGTTGCTGGTGGGGGCGTATAAAAGCGCCGCTCAAGCGGCCTTCTACCGCGATCTGCTTGCCAGAAAGCGCAGTATTGTCAAAGCGATGGAAGAGAAGACGGCATTCCTGCTCATCTGCGGCGGCTACCAGCTGTTCGGAAAGTACTACCGTGATCAGGACGGGACCGAGATCGAAGGCCTGGGAATGTTCGATTACTACACGGTTGCAGAAAGCAGGGATCACCGCTGCATCGGCAATATCGC
>JAZQTE010000133.1:0-1059 GCA_045630505.1 Acutalibacteraceae bacterium
GACCGCTTGGCCTCCGACTTAAGCCCTTTTTAATGAGCGATACCGCAATATCATACATCGTTTCGAAATAATCCGAAGCAAAGTAGAAACGGTCGTCCCAATCGTAGCCCAGCCAATGGATATCCTCCTGAATAGCGTCTACGTATTCTTCGTCTTCCTTGGTGGGGTTGGTGTCGTCCATACGCAGGTTGCAAATACCGCCGTATTTCACCGCCGTACCAAAGTCGGTGCAAATGGCCTTGGCGTGACCGATATGCAAATAGCCGTTGGGCTCGGGCGGAAAACGCGTGTGGATCTGCATACCTGCACAGCGGCCGCCTTCCTTTAATTCTTCATCAATAATATCGTGGATAAAGTTACCGCCCATTTCGGTGGTGGGGGTGCGTTCTTCAGCCATCGTGATTCCTCCTTACAGCGCCTCGCTTGCTTTTTGCAAACGGGCTACAACTTCTTCGGTGCCGAGCAAGCTCATAATGCCGCACAGGTCGGGGGTATTTCTGCGCCCCGTTACTGCTACGCGAATAACGGTGCTTACGTCACCAACATGCCCCTTGTAGGCATCGGGTTGCTTTTTGTATTCCTTAATATCGGGGCAGAACCCAAGCGACGGGCACAGCGCCTTCACGGTTTCGAACCACGCTTGCTTGTCCTGCGTGGGATCGTATACGGTGGGATAGGCGTTCAGCACGGCACGAATATCCTCGGGCGACAGCTGCTCGGGCCACGGATATTCGCTTGGCTGTTCAAAGAAATACGCCGTGTAATCGGGCATCTCGCTCCAACGGGAGATATCCTTGCGCGGCTTCGGGCCGCCGCGGTCGATAGCAAACATTCCGCGGGCAAACGCCAAATCCGCCGAGAGTTTCTCGTAATAAGCGGCGTCCTGCTCCTTGGCCCACGCGAGCACCGCCTGCAGCACCGTATCGGCATCCATGGTGGCGATCACGTTTTTGCTCACGTCGTTGAGCTTGTTCAGGTCGAACAACGCACCCGAAACGCTCATCTTCTTAAGGTTAAAGGGGAACGCGCTGCGCGGCTTATCGGGATTTGCACGGCGCC
>JAZQTE010000134.1:0-14264 GCA_045630505.1 Acutalibacteraceae bacterium
TCTGCCTTTTCCAGCAATTCCTTCACGATGCACACGCGCTTACCTGCTACTGCGAGCGCAGCGTCATACGTGTAAGTCTCTTCACGCAGGCTGGTGCCGTCTTTTTCGTCGTGACCGGCCACGGTGGCCATCACGTCGCACAGCGTTTTGGTATCGGCTGCGTACACGCCGAGCTGTTCACCCGAAGCGGCGCAGGAAATAATGCCATAACGCGACACCGTACCATAGGTGGGCTTTAAGAATTTCACACCCGACAGCGCCGCCGCACGGCGAGGCGCACCGTTCATATCCACACCGAGAGCCGCTTGCACCTTGCCGCTTTTCACCAGCTCGGCCGCAGCGCCCTTCAGCGCGCCGTCCGTTTCGGCACCGTAGCCGAATTCGCCCACGAGGTCTAAACCGAATTCGCCCACCGCGGTTTTACCTGCCACCGTGTAGCCTTTGTTTTCGAGGCGTACCACGGCTTCGGCGCTGAACAGCGGTTCAAAGCCTTGCAGCATACGGGAGCCTGCCGTGGCAGGAGCGCCCTTTACCAGCACCGTATCGTCTACCGCGACGGTGCCTTTTTCATTTATCATTACCAAATAGTCTTTCATCGTGCACACCTCATTTCACCACACGCGGCACTTGCCAGCTGTCGTCGCTGCGAGCAGGAGCGCCGCTGAGCAGGCTCTCGCGCGAGAACGGCTGTTTACGCACGTCTTCACGCAGCACGTTCGTCATCGGCATCACGTGAACCATCTCTTCCACGCCTTCGGTATCCACCGCTTCCAAGCAAGCTTCGTTTTCTTTCATAGCGCCGAAGATCTCTTGCATTTTTTGCTCTTCGCCTTCGGTGAGCGACAGCTGATTCAGCTGCTGCGCATCGCCAAACGCCGAGCGTTTGTTTTGCACGGTCTTGCCGCTGCCCGTAGCCGTGGTACGGCCGGCAAGCGCACTGCCGTTGCCAAGCAGGTGCACGTCTTCCAGTTGCTGGTTGGTAACCTCGCTGGGAGCACCAAGCAACAAGTCTTGCGCGTTGCCGTTGAGCGGGAAGGCAATAACGTCCAAAATCTTTTCTTCATCGGTAAGCAGCATTACCATACGGTCCACGCCGGGGGCCATACCTGCGTGCGGCGGAGCGCCGTATTGGAACGCCGTATACAAGGCGTTGAAGCGCGATTTAAGCTCGTCCTCGCTGTAGCCCGCAATATCGAACGCCTTTTTCATAATATCAATATCGTGGTTACGCACGGCGCCCGAAGCCAGCTCGATGCCGTTGCACACCAAGTCGTATTGATAGGCAAGCACCTCGGTGGGAACTTTGTTCATTAAAGCGTCCATACCGCCCTGCGGCATCGAGAAGGGGTTGTGGGTGAAGATGGTGTCGCCCGTTTCTTCGTCGATCTCGTACATCGGGAAATCCACCACGAAGCAGAATTCAAACGCATCGTCGCGAATGAGATCAAGCTGCTCCTTCTTCGCCAGCCACGTACGAATGTGGCCTGCCTTCTTCTCGGTATCGTTTTTCTTATCATCGCAGATGAAGAACAGCGTTTCGCCCTCTTTCACACCCGT
The DNA here is from genome assembly GCA_045630505.1 of Acutalibacteraceae bacterium. GTDB lineage: Bacteria > Bacillota > Clostridia > Oscillospirales > Acutalibacteraceae > RGIG3009. The sequence goes on from JAZQTE010000134.1 coordinate 1,558, forward strand.
GATGCTCACGATCTCTTGCTTTTGTTCTTCGCTTAAGAATTTGGCGATAGGGCCTGCAAACACACCGTCCTTCAGCGTGATATAGCCAAGACCGCCGAGGCCGACTTCCGCCGAGGTGGCAAACTTGAGCGAATCCTCAAAGAATTTTTTGGATTTACCGCGGCAATCCGCCACGATACCGCGCACGGGGCGCCCCTTGAACGCAGGGAAATCCACGCCCTCAAAGAAGGCGGTCAGGTCGCAAATGAGAAGCGGATTGCGCAGGTCGGGCTTGTCCGAGCCGTAGGTCATCATCGCATCAGCGTAGGTGATACGGCGGAACGGCTTTTCGCTCACGCGCTTATCCGAAAACGTTTTGAACGTATCGTAGATCACGTCTTCGCAAACGTCCAGCACTTCCTCCTGCGTGGCAAACGCCATTTCAAAGTCGAGCTGATAGAATTCGCCGGGCGAACGATCGGCACGGGCGTCTTCATCGCGGAAGCAAGGCGCAATTTGGAAATAGCGGTCGAAGCCCGAAACCATCAGCAATTGCTTGAACTGCTGCGGAGCCTGCGGCAGCGCGTAGAATTTGCCAGGATGCTTACGGCTGGGCACAAGAAAGTCACGCGCGCCTTCGGGCGAGGAGGCCGTTAAGATAGGCGTTTGCATATCGAGGAAGCCCTTGCCCTCCATTTTATTACGCAAATGACGAATGATCTGCGAGCGCTTCACCAGATTATCGTGGTTTTTGGGATTGCGCAGGTCGAGATAGCGATATTTAAGACGCAGTTCGTCTTTGCTGGCGCGAGATGCACGCACCTCAAACGGGAGCATATTTTTGCTCTTGCCGAGAATTTGCAGCGTATCCGCCACCAACTCCACGTAGCCCGTGGCAATCTTTTCGTTCACCGTGTCGGGGTCGCGCTTTTCCACCACGCCACTCACCGAAATTACGGTTTCACGGTTAACGCCTTTTACCAATTCTTCATTGTAAATAACCACCTGCGTCACGCCGGTATAGTCACGCAGATCCACGAAAATAACGCCACCGTGGTCGCGCACTACGTCTACCCAGCCGGCGAGCTGAACCGTTTTACCGATATGGCTGTCGCCGATGTCGTTACAGAATAGGGTACGATACATAATCTGATGCCTCCTGTTGAAAATAAAAAAGCCCCGAGAATAGAAAACTATTCTCGGGACGAGCAAACAAAAAGTTACCCGCGGTGCCACCCGCATTGATGCGCAAAACGCATCCGCTTTTACTATGCGATTGTGTGAAACCGTTGGAGCGTTCCCGTGCTTACTACTCGTCTCAAACGCGCTTTCAGTCGGTGACGCGTTCTCCCTGACAGACTTTCCACAAAAGCCGAGTCTCCTCACTTATTATAACAAAAAACATTGTTTTGTCAATACCATTTTTCCCCGTTGTTTCTGGAATATTCCACCGCCGCAGGCATTTTGTTTCGGGTATACTAACAGTGACGGCGCGCAGCATCTTCAAAGGCTCGTACGATACGCTCTCCCATTTCGTTTGCGCGTTCCCAATCCATAGCAGCAATGCTGTAGGATTCCATACGGTCGTGCGCCTCTTTCGCCTGCGCCGAAAGCGTGCACGCCTGCCGAACCAATTCGCGCGCAGCACGGCGGTTAAAGTTTTGCAATTGTTTTTTACTCGGCGCGTCACCCGTGGCAAACCGTCCGGCGTGAATGCGACGATAAACGGGAAAATCTGCCTTGTGAAACGAATTCGACGTAGTGAAGCCTACTCCCAGCGACGGAAACAGCAAGTGCTCCGCCCCGTCATTAGGGAATAACGGACACGGACAAGCAATCCCCTCGACGCCTGCCGCTTGCGCGCGGTTCTCCAGCTCGGATAGCAGCAGCCGTGCAGCAGCGCCTTGCTCGTCCTCGACGGTGTAGATCCGCGGACACAGCGTTTGCAGCGTTTCGGCTTGAACCACATGCCCCAGCGGCGTTATCGCGCTTAAAAACCGATGCGTGATACGCCCCTTGCCGCAGCCGCCCGTAAACTCACGCTCGGCAATACGCGCTGCCAGCCGCGTTATTTTTTCACGGTCGAGCCCTACTTCACCCAAGCGGCGGTTTTCACGAAGCAACGCTGCGGCCGCACGCAAATAATTACAGCAACGCCGATGTCCTTCACGGTTATCCTCGGTGGCGGCTAAAATCTCGCCTGCAAAAGGGCGCATCGCCGTTTCGTCAACACACCACGAAAGCGGCACGATTTGCTCCACGGCACCCCAACAGTGCGGCTCGGCCACGTGCGGTGCAGTGGCATCTAAAATACACCGCTTGAGTGTGGGATAGATCAATCCGTCAAGTGACGACGGATCGGATGAGCAGACGATCACCTCGGGCTCAAGCGGCAGCAAGCGTTTATAAATCTTTTTCATTAAGGACGATTTCCCCGTTCCGGGCCCACTCTTGATGAGATAGACCTGCCAGCCGTCGGAAACGTCGTACAATTCGTTGGTAAACCCTACGAAGCCTGCAGGGGTATTGGCGCCCAAAAAGAACGTAACGGGTGCGTGTAATGCAGTCATAATAGCCCTCCTGTAACGGTGTTTATTCCATTGTATGACAGCCGTGGCAAAAGGTGTCTGTCCCCCAAAGAAAAGAAAAGGCTTGCTTTTTTTGCCGAAGAGTGATACAATGCAATCGCTGCTTGCGTTTCAGATTGTCATTTTTTCGATTTTTTCGTTTCGTTTTTTGTTCTTTCGACAAATCAGGAAGGAGGAATCCGTTATGCGTGAGGTCGTTGCCTTGTCTTCGCAATCGTATCGCAGTAAGACCGACAATGCCTACTCTTCGTTCAAACGGTTTCTGGATTTTAGTATTTCCCTGGTAGCGATTCTCGTGTCATCGCCCATTATGGCCTTGGTAGCCATTCTCGTTGCCATCGATACCAAGGGTTCTCCCATTTTCGTGCAAGAACGTATGGGACGTTACAGCGTACCTTTTCGTATTTATAAGTTCCGCAGTATGAGCGTTCACGCCCCTGCAAACGTGGCCACCCACAAGTTGGAAAATGCGGAGCAGTATATTTCCCGTATCGGGCATTTCATTCGCAAAACAAGTTTGGATGAAATACCGCAGCTGTTCAACGTATTAAAGGGCGATATGAGCTTTGTGGGCCCGCGCCCCGTGGTGCTCACCGAACGTGATCTCATTCGTTTACGCCGCCGCAACGGCGCCGACCGTGTACGTCCCGGTATTACGGGGCTTGCACAGGTGAGCGGCCGCGATACCGTTACCATCCGCGAGAAAGCTCGTTACGATGCACAATACGCTAAATCGTATTCTCTGAAAGCCGATATTTCCATTTTGTTTAAAACGGCCAAGCAAGTGGTCGTGTCCGAAGGCATCGTGGAAGGCGCTAATCAAAGCATTTCCGCCAACTCACAAAAAATGAGCCGTTCGGCCTAATACAGCACACAACGGGGTTCGTTCAGACGAACCCCGTTTCATACGCTTATCAGGAGGTTTTAGTATGAGCGAATGTACACACAATTGCAGCACCTGCTCGTCGAAGGATTGCGGCGAGAGAAAAGATCTGCACGCCAAGCAAAACGAATTCAGCAGCATTAAAAAGGTGATTGCCGTGGGTAGCGGCAAGGGCGGCGTGGGTAAATCCTCCGTCACCAGCCTTTTGGCGGTTATGATGGCGCGCCGCGGCTATAAGGTGGGCGTGCTGGATGCCGATATCACCGGTCCCTCTATCCCCCGCGCCTTCGGCATCACCCAAAAAGCGCAGGGCAGCGAAATCGGCATCATCCCTGCCGAAACGCACATGGGCATTAAGGTGATGTCTATCAACCTGCTTCTCGAAGATGAAACCCAGCCCGTGGTGTGGCGCGGTCCCGTACTGGCCGGTGCCGTCACCCAATTCTGGACGGACGTGGTCTGGGGAGATCTGGACGTGTTGTTTATCGATATGCCTCCCGGAACGGGCGACGTACCGCTGACGGTGTATCAATCCCTGCCCGTCGATGCCACCGTAGTGGTATCCACCCCCCAATCGCTGGTGCAAATGGTGGTGGGCAAGGCCAAAACGATGGCCGATATGCTGAATATCCCCGTTGTCGGTTTGGTAGAAAATATGAGCTATCTGGTTTGCCCCGATTGCAACAAGCGCATTTCGCTGTTCGGTGATGAAAACGGCCTCGATGAAGCCGCACGCCGTATGGATATTGCGCTGCTGGCAAAGCTGCCCATCAGCCCCGCCGTTTCCGCGCTGTGCGACAGCGGCGAGATCGAACGCGTGGTGTGCGATGAAATCGCTCCTGCGGTGGACGCTGTGGAAGCCCTGCTCAAATAAGCAAAACCGAGGGGAGCTTACCCCTCGGTTTTATTTTTAAAGGAGAATCTATGAACGATCAAAAAACCATTTTCGCGGTATCCGACGTGCACGGCCACGCCACGCTTTTAAAAGAAGCGCTCGATAAGGCGGGCTACGATAAAGAAAACCCCGAGCATCTTTTGGTGTGCTGCGGCGATTATTTTGACCGCGGCACCGAAAACCGTGACGTACTGAAGTTTTTTGAACGCGCTCACGGTGCGGTGCTGCTGCGCGGCAACCACGAGGATATGCTGCTTGAGATTTTTCGAACCGGAAGAATTAAAGGCCACAATTTTTTAAACGGCACCGTGGAAACGCTGGTGGAGTTTTTCGGCAGCTACGCCATCGACGGCGACACGCTGGACACCTCGGGTAACACGCGAATGCTCGACCGTGTGGAGGAATTTATAAACTCCACTGCCGATTATTTTGAAACCGAGCATTATATCTTCACCCACGGCTGGCTGCCTACCGTCATCCGTGCCGAACGTCCGCGCATCGATCCTGCTTGGCGCGAAGCCACTCCCGAACGCTGGGTAGAGGCCCGCTGGAGCAAATGGACGGAGATGGCGCTGCTGTGCGACCGCCCCGACAAGACGCTCGTATGCGGCCACGTGCCTGCCTTCCGTGCGGCATCGTTTAATCCGTCAATCGAACCGAACCGTGCCACCGTATATCACGGCGACGGCTTCATCGCCATCGACGGCGGCACCTACACCAGCGGCGAGGTGAGCGTGCTGGTGGTAAAAGACACGCTGCTTCCTTAAGAAAAGAGCTCGCAAGACTTGCTTGCGAGCTCTTTTTTATTCGCCGTTATAGGTGGTGATCTCTACCGTTTTGATACACAGCTTCACCACGGGGCGGTATTTCGAATCGGTGACGGTGTTGGCAATCTCCTCCAGTACGTCCAACCCTTTAAACACCTGCCCAAACACGGTGTTGCCGCCTTCGCGGCGGAAGGCACCGTCCAGCCGTACGTTGCCGCCGTATTTTTCGTAGGCGTCCCACACCTCGGCCGGGATCCAATCGTACACGTATTTGTCGGTTATAAAATCCTGCCACTTGGTAATACCGTATTGCTTGCCGAATTCTTCGGCGGAAAGCTTCGTCTGTTCCAGTGCGGATTTATACATATCCTGCGCCATTTTTTCGCGGTATTCGGGCGTGTAGTAATCCCGTTTACCGAACGCCTCCGCGTTCTTTTGGTTAATGATAAACTGGCTACCGTTTTGATTCGGCTCGGCACTCGCCATCGATACGGCGCCGTACAGATTGAGCAGCTTGGTATCGAACTCATCGGCAAAAGGCGTGCCGTCGGCGCTGGCGCCGCCCGTACCCGTGCCCGAAGGATCGCCCGTCTGCACGTAGTCGTATTGCTTTACGGTGTGAAAGATCACACCGTTATAGTAACCTTTGTTGGCCAGCTCCACAAAATTGCTCACCGCTTTGGGTGCTGCTTCGGGGAACAGGCGCACATACAGATCCCCTGCATCGGTATGCAACACGGCGATCTGCTCGCCCTTTTTCGGCGCTTCGGTCTGGAAACCCGCTTTTTCGTTCGGGTAGGCGGTCTCTGCCCCCTCCTCGCGCAAGGCAACCGTGGTGCGGTTTGTGGTAGGCACGGTGGTCGTAGCGGTCGTATCGCCCTCGCCGCACGCCGTAAGCCCCAAGCATAAACACACCGCCAAAAGCAGCGCTGCTAATCGTCTGATCATACGGCGTATTCCTTCACTTCGATGGTGTTGATGATCACGTCTTGCATCGGACGGTCTTGCCCGTTGGTGGCCACGGCGGCGATTTCGTCCACCACGTCCATACCGCTGTACACCTGACCAAACACCGTGTGGTGATAATCCAGATGCGGCGTGCCGCCCACTTGACGGTATGCTTCTTCGGCGCTTTCGGGGAAATAATCGCGCAGCTCGGCCATTTGCCCCAACAACGCAGGATGGACTTCCTTCGCTTGCACGATAAAGAACTGGCTGCCGTTGGTGCCGGGGCCTGCATTTGCCATAGAAAGAGCGCCGCGCAGGTTGTGCAGCTCGGGAGAAAATTCATCCTTAAACGGGTTGCCCCAAATGCTTTCGCCGCCGCAGCCCGTACCCGTGGGATCGCCGCCTTGAATCATAAAGTTGTTAATAACACGATGGAAGATCAATCCGTCGTAATAGCCGTTTTTGGCGTGAGTTACAAAGTTTTCCACCGTTTGAGGTGCTTGCTCGGGAAACAAGCGCACCGCAATATCACCGTGATTGGTGTGGAACACGGCGACGGTTTCGCCGATTTGGGGAAGTGCTAACTGTTGCATAGGGATTCTCCTTCGTTTTGTAATACCTCCATTATACGGTCTTCAAACGCCCTTGTCAAGACGACGTGCATCTTCCGCCGTGAGCATCCAAATTCCCCCAAGCACCAGCAGCATCACCGAAATTGCCACCGAGCCGTAGCTCGCCTGCACCACGGGCTCACCGAACGTGCTGCCTGCAGGGAGCGACACGGGAATATACCGAAACAGCGCCGCCGAGCAAACGGCGGTAACGGTTCCCTGCAACAGCCGCGCCGCAAAAAAGCGGCGGTCTAAAAGCCCCAGTCCGCGCAGCGCTCCTGCCAATTGACAATGCACCGATACGCCGCCAAAGCCCACCGCAAATCCCAAAAAGAACACCGCATTTTCTCGCAGGGCCGCTGCTGCCGTACAACCGCAGCTCACCTCCAGCAGGCACGAAAGCAGCAGCGAAAACAGTTTTCCCGTTCCCACGCTGTCGAAAAACGAAAGCACCGCCGAAAAAAGAAGCACGAAGCCGCACATAGAAAACAAGGACTCCATCGCGCCGCTCACCGAAGAAACGAGCGCCGCCGCAGGCGACAGCACTTTCGCCGTTTTTCGGGGCACGATCCGCGGTTTTCTTGCAAGCGGCGGTACGTTCACCGCACCGATGAGCAGTGAAGCCAGCATGTTGCACGCAAAAATAAGGACGCCGAGTCGCACGCTGCCCATCAGCCCTGCGCCAACCACGCCGATAATAAAGCCCGGCCCGCCGTTTACGCAAAAGCGCAGCATACGGCGTCCCTCCTCACGGGTGATTTGTCCGCTTCGCACCAGCTCGCCCACCATATTGCCGCCGGTGGGATAACCTCCCGTTATGCTTAACAAAATACCCGTGGCACACACACCGGGCAGGCCGAACAAGCGGCGAGTCAAGCGCTCCAGCCGCCTTCCGACGGCCGCTGCCAAGCCCGAACGCGCCGCAAAACCGCACAATACAAGAAAAGGAAACAGCGAGGGCACCAGCGTGCCGCCGCACACCGCCAGTCCTCGGCTCACGCCGCCTGCCACCGCTTGCGGTCGCCACAGCGCCGCCACACCCGCAGAAATCACCGCCACAGCCAACACGGCGGTCTTTACACGATGCTTATTCATAACCGTCCCTCCTTGCTGTATACTTACAGCGGTGCGCACCGCATTATTCACGCCGCCTGCACATAAACTGCACCGAGGAGATGATTTTGTGAAATCGACCGAACGCAAAGAGCGCTGGCTCGGGCGCGTGGAACACGCGCTGGAGCTTCCTGCAGGCGTGCTTACCGCTGCGCCGCGTATGGAATTTTCGGGCAACCGCCGTGTATTGGTGGAGGGCTGCAAACGCATTTTAGAGTGTGACGAGGATTGCATTCGTCTGTGTACCGCCAACGGCATCCTGCGGTTTACGGGGCGAGAACTGTGTATGACTTGCCGAACGGCGGAATACGCCGTTATCACGGGAAGAGTATCGGCGGTGGAGTTTTTATGAAGCAAGCAACAAACCGCAACCGCTTCGGGGCACAGTTAGTAATTACGTGCGAGGGCGGCTACCCCGAAACGTTTTTAAACGAAGCCGCAGCGGCACACATCCCCGTGTGGGATATTCGGCGGCAGGAGATCACCCTGCGCTGCCGTGTATTTGCCTCCGATTACCGTGCCTTACGCCCTCTTGCTCGCAAGGCACGAGTGCGTATGCGCATAGCCGCCAAGCACGGCCTCGTGTTTTGGGGGCGACGCAGCGGTATGCGCAGCAGCCTGCTGGTATCACTTGCCGTGTTTGCGGCAGTGCTTCAGCTGCTGTCCGCCCGTGTGTGGGTGCTCCGTATCGAAGGCAACCGCACGGTACCCGACCAAGCCATTTACGATGTTCTCGCCCCACTCGGTGTGCGAGTAGGAACGCCGTTTTCCGAAGCCGATCTGACAAGCCTACGCCTTACCGCACTGCAGCAATTGCCGTCGCTAACGTGGCTTGCCGTAAATCAGCAAGGTGGTATTCTCACAGTTTCCGTAACCGAACGCAACGAAACGCCGCCACCCGAAACAAATACACCCGCCAACGTCGTTTCAGCGCGTGACGGAACGGTGCTTCGCATCAACGTGCGTACGGGGCAAGCTATGGTGAAGGTCGGAGATGCTGTGCGCAGCGGCGATCTACTCATCAGCGGTGTGACCGACAGCCGTGTAGGGGCACACCTTAAACACGCGCAGGGTACCGTGACGGCTCGCACCAGCCGCACGCTCACGGTATCCGTTCCGCTTTGCGAGCCGATTTCCGTTCCCACTCACACCATCGTGCGCCCCACGCTTACGGTGTTTGGATTGTCGGTGCCGCTATACACTGACACAACACTGATAGGCCACCCCGAAAAAACATCCGAAGCACACGTACTCACCGCCGCAGGCGTTCCCTTGCCGCTCGGTCTGACCGTTGAACGGTATCACTATCAATCAGCCGCAACGCTCACCCGAACGGCGGCCGAAGCGCAAGCCGAAGCCGAACGGCAGCTGCAGAAAAAGCAAGACGAGTTGTACCTCACATTCACCGCCGAGCAGCGTTCGGTAGCCCAAGCAGAAAAGGACGGATGTATTGTCCTCACGGCCACCTACACGGGCACCGAGGAAATCGGCCTCTCGGTGCCCATTGTATAACAAAACAACGCCTGCACGCGCAAAGTAGCATAGGGCAATTTTACTAAAAATTTTGTGGGGTTTCATAGTGACAAGGCGATTTTTTTGTGATATACTAACATAAAAAGCAAAAAGAGGGCTGTCCGTGGAACAAGTAATTAACGTCGACCGCATGGAACAAGCGGTAGCACTGTTCGGAAATTTCGATGAAAACATCCGCTTAATAGAACAACAGTATCACGTATCCATTCTGAGTCGCGACAGTGATATTAAAATAAACGGTGAGCCCGAAGACGTGATGAAAGCTACCCGCGCCGTTCACGGGCTGCTGCAGCTTATCAGCCGCGGTGAGCAATTAACCGAGCAAAACGTGCGCTATGTGCTGATGCTGGTAAACGAAGGAGCCGAGCAAGAGCTGCCTTCCTTGTCGGGCGACAGCATTTGCATCACCTCCAAGGGGCGCCCGGTAAAGCCGAAAACGTTGGGGCAAAAAGCCTACGTAGAGGCCATTCGCAAAAACACCGTCACGCTGGGGATCGGCCCTGCAGGTACGGGCAAAACGTATCTTGCCGTTGCCATGGCGGTAGAGGCGTTTCGTTCCAAGCAGGTGAACCGCATCATTCTCACCCGTCCTGCCGTGGAAGCAGGCGAAAAGCTGGGTTTCTTGCCGGGTGATCTGCAATCGAAGGTCGATCCGTATCTGCGCCCGTTGTACGATGCACTGTTCGATATGCTGGGCACTGAAACGTATCAAAAGTATATGGAACGCGGCAACATTGAGGTGGCTCCGCTTGCCTATATGCGCGGCCGCACGCTGGACGACAGCTTTGTGATTTTAGACGAAGCACAAAACACCACCCCCGAGCAAATGAAAATGTTTCTCACCCGTTTGGGCTTTAATTCCAAAATGGTGGTTACGGGCGATATCACGCAGATCGACCTGCCCGACGGCAAGAAAAGCGGTCTGCGCGAGGTAATGCGTATTTTAAAAGGCGTGGAAGATATTGCCATTTGCCAATTCCATCAAAAAGACGTGGTGCGTCACCAGCTGGTGCAACGCATCATTGAGGCATACGAAAACTTTGAAAAGACAAAACAGGAAGGACGGAAAACACGAAATGCTGAAAAAAATTCGGGTAGACATTGAGAACCGCCAAAAGGCCGTGAAGATCCCCACGGGCTTACGTTTGTTGATTCGGCGTTGCTGTCACGCCGTGCTGGATTCGGAAGGTGTCGAGGGTTGCGCCCAAGTGGACGTAACGCTTGTGGATAATAAAACCATTCACAAAATCAATCTGGAGCAGCGCGGTATCGACGCACCGACCGACGTGTTATCCTTCCCGTTAGGCGAGAACGGGGTGTTCGAGATCAATCCCGAAACCGACGAAAAGCTTATCGGTAACATTGTGCTGTCGCTGGAAACGGCGCAGGCACAAGCCGAAGAATACGGCCATTCGTTCAACCGCGAGGTGGGATATCTCACGGTGCACTCTATGTTTCATCTGCTGGGGTACGACCACGTGAACGGCGGACTGGAGGCCGTGCTGATGCGCGAAAAGGAAGAAGCGGTGATGGATCAAATCGGGTTGTCACGCTTCACCAGCTTTGTGGAACCCAATGAATAAGCACTCGTTTTGGCGTGGTTTTCGCTACGCCGCAAGCGGCCTTTGGCTGTGTGTGAAAAACGAACGGAATTTCCGTTTTCATCTGGTAGCTGCCGCCTACGTGTTCGGCTTTGCGCCGCTGTTTTCACTGTCACGTGCGGAATGGTGCGTGCTGTGTCTAACGGTGGGGGCTATGCTGTGCGCCGAGCTGTTTAACAGCGCTGTCGAACGCGCAGTAGACCGCATTTCCGAAGAACGGCACCCTCTTTCGGGAGCTGCCAAGGATCTGGCCGCTGCTGCCGTGCTTGTGTTGGCTGTTGCCGCCGTCGCCGTAGGGCTGTGGTTATTTCTGCGCCCCACCGTGTGGCTGCAAATTTTTGCCGATTGGCAAAACCGTTGGTGGAAACCCTGCTTGGTGGGGATATCGCTTATTCCCGCTTGGCTGTTTGTTTTTAAATGGAGGAACTGAAATGACGGAAACGAAATCGGCGTTTGTTGCCATCGTAGGACTTCCCAACGTGGGAAAATCGTCGCTGCTGAATGCGCTGGTGGGGCAAAAGGTGGCCATTGTGTCGGACAAGCCGCAAACCACTCGCAACCGCATTATGGGCGTGCTCACCAAAAACGAAACGCAGCTTGTGTTTTTAGACACGCCGGGTACGCACCGCCCTCGCACCCGTCTTGGTGATTTTATGATAAAATCCATCGGCGAAGCGGTTTCGGGCGTGGACGTGGGCATTTTGGTCACGGAGCCTACCGCCGTGGTGCGCGATGCCGAAAAGGAATTGCTGGAAAAATTCCGCTCTCAAAAGCTGCCCGTGCTGCTGGTGCTTAACAAAATCGACACACTAGCAAATAAATCGTCGCTGCTCGCGTGTATTGATGCGTGGCGTCAAGCTTATCCGTTTGAGGGGGTGCTGCCCGTTTCGGCGCTCACGGGAGAAGGCGTGGAGCTGCTGGGCAAGGAGCTGGAAAACTACACGTTGCCCAGCCCTCACTTCTTCCCTGCCGATACCGTCAGCGATCAACCCGACCGTATTTTGGCAGGCGAACTGCTGCGTGAGCAAATGCTGCTGCAGCTTCGCGAGGAAATTCCGCACGGTGTTGCCGTGCTTATCGAACGCTTTGAAGAAGCCGAAGGCCGCAACGGCCCGCTGCTCGAAATCGATGCCGAAATTTATTGCGAACGCGATACGCACAAGGGTATCATTATCGGCAAGCGCGGCGCAACGCTCAAGGGGATTGCCGCCGCCGCCCGTCAGGAGATGGAAAAGCTGTTTGACACCCACGTAGACCTGCAATGCTGGGTAAAGGTGAAAGAAGATTGGCGTAACCGCCAAGGGCTTCTTAATTCCTTCGGTTATCGCGAATAAAACTCCGCGCTCCGCTCACACTATGAGCGGAGGGATGACACGTGGAGCAAGAGAAGCTGTGGGCCGTTTTTCAAAAAACAGGTAAAGTGGAAGATTATCTGCGTTATTGCGGAATCGATATTTATACCACGGGGGTAAACAGTACCGCCGAAGAACAACACGGAGATGCCGCCAATGAAGATCACCACCGACGCCCTCATCGTGAGGGAAAATAACAATATCGGTGAATCCGACCGTTTTATCACCGCTCTCACACGGGAATGCGGTGTTATTCGTGCATCGGTGCGTGGGGCGCGCAATCTCAAAAATCGCAACAGTACGGCCACACAGCTGCTGTGTCACTCCCGTCTAACTTTGTATAAAGGGCGGGAAAAGTACATTGTGGACGACGCCGAGCCGCTTCACGTATTTTTCAAGGTGCGCGAGCAGCTGGATTCGTTGGCGTTGGCGCAATA
>JAZQTE010000135.1:0-8409 GCA_045630505.1 Acutalibacteraceae bacterium
AGGTTGTGGCCGTTGGTGCAGGTAACGCCACCATCACGGCTACGGCAGGTGAACTGTCGGCCACCTGCGCCGTTACGGTTACCGAAACCGTGGCACCGCCGCCTCCTCCTGCTGTGGGCGATGAGCTGATGGTAAACGGCACGTTTGATGCCGCCGCTTCGGGCTGGAAATATGCTAGCACGGTGGCAGGTAAATTCAACGCCGGCGATGCCGTTCCCGTAAAGACGGATGCGCAAGGCAACAAGTATATTGAAATTCCGGCAAACGGTGCCGTGATCACGGGTCCTACGGTTCCCTGCACGGTGGCCGCAAACGATTGGCTGCAAATCAACTTCAAGGTTCGTAAAAACGCTGCCGGTAAGATGCGCCACGCGATGCGCGTGCAAGGCATCACGAACGGTTACCTGCAGCCCGATTGGTTCTTATCGACGAGTGCAACGGGCACCAGCAACGACGGCCAATGGATGACGTATACCTTCTTTGCCAAGGCAGAAAAGGCGTCCACCTCCTTGTATCTGCAAGCACTTGAAATTGCGGGTAACACCACGGCGGATCTCACACTGGATATCGACGATATCAAGGTCAAAAATCTCGGTCAGGTGGCCGATACGGCTGTTCCGTTGTTTGCAGGCGGCGAAATGAACGAGCCTGCGGCCGAGTTCAACGATTACGGCTTTGGCGGTCTGTTTAACGACGGCGGTGTTATCGTTGCGGATCCCGACGATGCTGCCAACAACGTGTTGAAGATGACGGCCGCTTCGCAGGCGTATTTCTATCCCTGCACGCGCGCCTATCGCGAAGGAAACTCTTCAAAATTAGCAACGTATAAGGCTAATACGGTATATAAGCTTACCTACCGTATGAAGGGCACGGGTACCACGTCGGTGGGCACCACCTCTTCTTATGCGACGCTTTCTTCGGTATCGGGTGAACCCGGTAAAGCTTCGGCGGAATGGAAGACGATCGAAGCATATATCACCACCACGTCTTCTATCAGTGCTGCATACACGTTTGTGTTCCGCACCAGCGGCACCGTGTATCTGGATGATATGACGCTTACGGAAGTGCCGAATGCCGATTCCATTGAACTAAATAAAACGACCGTCACGGATATGATGCCCGGTGACGAGGAAACGCTTACGGTCACGGTAGTGCCTGCTGCGTTCCCCGTAAAATGGACGTCGAGTAACGAGGCGGTTGCCACCGTGGTAAACGGCAAGGTAACGGCGCTGGACGAGGGCACGGCTATCATCACGGCGGCAGCAGGCGGCAAAACGGCCACCTGCACCGTCACGGTGAAAAAGCCCGGCAAGGCTACCTCGATCGTTCTGAATAAAAACGAACTCTTCTTGTTTAAAGGCAACAGCGAAACGCTCACGGTGACGACCGAGCCGATGGCTTCGCTGTACGATAGTTTATCTTGGAGTTCTTCTGATGCTGCGATTGCCGCGGTTGCGGACGGCGTGGTAACGGCAGGCAACGTGCAAGGCACCGCCACCATTACCGCCACGGCAATGGTAGACGGTCAACCGCTCACGGCCACTTGTGCCGTTACGGTGGTGGGACTTGCCGAATCCATTACCGCAACTGTGGAGGAATTGCACTTGGCACCTGCCGTTAACGCTAATTTGGCGGTAACGGAAACAATCGAGCTTGTGATCGAGCCGCAGGGCGCTTATGTTGGTACGCTGCAATGGAGCTCCGATAACACGGCGGTTGCTACCGTGGAAAACGGCAAGGTGAAAGCAGTGGCCGAAGGCACTGCTACCATCACCGTAACTAACGGTACGCTCAGCGATACCGTTACGGTGAAAGTTGACGCGGCGGGTGAACGCATTTCGGGCGGCGATTTTGAGGGCGACGACTGGAATATTCCCCAGTGGACGACAAACGTTATCAAGACGGATCGCGCCACGCTGGTGCCCGATCCGAAGAATCCTGAAAACACCGTGCTGTCGATTGAAACAAAGAAAACGGCAGGCTGGTTTTTGTGGCCGATGGTGGTCAATCCCGAACGCACCTATAAGGTCACCTTTAAGGCACTCAATGCCGACGGCAAGGTAATGTGCAACTATTTAGAGCCCAACAACTCTGTTGTGGACGGCGGTTGGCGTGATAAGGTGGCTGCCAAGGGCGAGTGGACGGAAATCTCGTATACGTTCAGCACCAAAGCGGCAGCAACGCTTAACCGCAACTATGTGATCGCCTTTGGTAACCACGCAAACAGCACGCTGTATATTGATGATTTCTCGGTGGTAGAGCTTCCCGAGGCTACGGGGGTACAGTTGGTACCGTCGGGCAACGTGGAGCTGATGCCGAGCGGTGTGTTGACGCTTACAACGAATTCAATTCCTGCCGAAGCGAGTCTGGGCACGCTTACGTGGACCTCCAGCGATCCTGCTGTGGTTTCGGTTTCGAACAAAGGGGAAATCAACGCGCTGGCACAATCGGGTACGGCGACGATTACCGTTGCGACAGCCAAGGGCTTGACGGATTCGATTACGGTAACCATCAACGAATATGCAAACCTGCTCGAAAACGGCGATTTTGAGCAAGGTGTTAAGGTTTGGAAAACGGGCTCGTGGGATCTGAACAAGCTGGTGCTCCCCGGTATCGGCAAAGACGGCAGCTACGGTATGAGAGTCCATAACACCACGGGCTCGGGCCGAACGGAATCCTATTACGGCAAGGCGATCCCCGTAGTACCGGCTACCACGTATATTCTCACGTTTGACTATTACGCTACCGAAAACTCCAAATCGTTCCGTATTTACAGTACGGCGCTGGGGATCGGCAGCAAATACGCGGCTAACGGTAAAGGCGAATGGAAAACGGCATCGCATATCTTCACCACACCGACCGATCTCAAATTCAACTACGGTTGGGATCTGGCCATGGTGTGCGACGGCGAAGGCGGCGAAGACGTGGTTGTGGATAACATCTGCCTCAAGCTGTACGATTCCGGTGTGGAAGCCACGTCGGCAGCGCTGAATTACAGCAAGCTGACGATGATGCCGGGGCGTACCGCCTCTCTTAAAATCAACCCGACGCCCGTAGAAGGCGATACCAACCGCGCCAAGTGGACGTCCTCTAACGAAGATGTTGTCACTGTGGAATACGGTGTGGTTACCGCTGTGGGTAAGGGAACGGCCACTGTTACCGCCGAACTCAAGAACGGCGTGAAGGCTACCTGCGAAGTGACGGTTTCGGGTGAAGAAGCGTTCATCAAGAACGGTACCTTCATTGATAACAGTAAATGGACGGCGGCAGGCTCCTCGGCCGTAGTTGACGGCACGGGTAAGATTACGGCCGACGGTTCCTTGAGCCAAACGGTAACGGGGCTGAAACCCGAAACGACGTATCAGCTCTTCGTGCGTTATCGCGCCGACGTGTCGGGCAATGTGGGTATTTCCCTCACGAACGGCCAAACGGCGTTGTTTGAAAAGGCAGAAACTGTATCTTCCTCGTGGGTGAAGAAAACGTATGAATTCACCACACCCGCAGCGCTGGAGAATGCAAGCACGCTCACCTTTACGGTAAACAGCGGCAACGGCCCGATTTTTGTGGACCACGTGCTGCTTGCACAAAAGGCCTCGCTGGTTGACCTGCAGATAGACGAGGTCTTCTGGGATGGCGGAAACGAGCAGGTAAAGCCCGGTACGGAGCTGCTGTTTGCGGTGTCCTTCTCCAATAAAGGTGAGGATCCCGTGAAGGCCGGTACGGTGATCGATGTTGACATTTGTGTTGACGGTGAAATGGTACAGCGCATTCCGTATACCGTGGGTGCTGCCGGCTTTGAACCGGGTGCTACGGATATCCTTGTCGGCACCGACGTATGGGCTGCCGTGAAGGGTGATCACGTGGTATCTGCACGCATTAACTCCACGTTGTCGGTGCTTGAAATGAATACCGATAACAACGCGCGTGTGCAGTCCGACCTGCGCGTAGCGGATGAGCTTATCGAAACACCCGAAATTGCCGTGAATGCCGGCTTTACGCACCTGACGTTCAGTGACGATTTCAATTCGTTGCACACGATTGATCGTTTTGGCACGGGTGCCGACGGTTACAAATGGTATATCACGCGTCCGTATTCCGCTCCCAACGTGGAAACCGACGACTATGAGATTAACGACGGCGTGATGACGCTGAAGCTCAAGAAGCCCAACTACAACTACGGCTTGGGTACGATGGATATTCACACGGGTAACGGCTACGAATTCCAATTCGGCTATATGGAATTCCGTGTGCGTATGTACGATTACGACAGTGCGAAGGAAGGCGGCCCTGCCATTTGGTCGCTGCCCTATGACAAGCTGATTAACCAGTGTGATCGTTGGGTGGAAATGGACTGGCTGGAATACTGGGGTACGCCCAGCTACGCCAAGGACGGCCGTTACACCGTAACGATGCACGATATTCCTGCCGACAAAGCGCACTGGTACAAGAATCCCAACCACGCGGTTAACGCGCTTGGTGATAACGATTGGCACGTGCTTTCGTATTTGTGGGATTACGGTGTGGTTATTGCGTATCTCGACGGCAAGGAAGTGATGCGCCAAACCTACGACGTAGAAGACGGTGTTTCACCGATGGCAAGCGTAGCCGAGGGTGATGATCCGTTCCCGGCGGATGCTTACCAGCCGATGAACGAGCACGCGTTGCCCGTGACGATCTGCGGCTCCTTCGATAACCGTATGGACATCGATTATATCCGTATTTGGACGGGTAGCGGCGGCGGAAGTATTCCCGAGGATGACAAGGAAGACGAGGAAGACGAGGAAGATACCGAACAAGGCGAAGGGGATTTCACGGTTGATTTCGCAGCCGACGAATTCTGGTACAACTACGGCACCGATATCTACGGTGATCTCATCACCGAAGTAACGGCGGACAACTATCTTATCGTGCTGGAGGGTGCCGAGTATTGGCCGTACTTATCGGCGGCGCGCCGTGCGGAGATCAACGCCCTTTTCACCGAAAATGGACAACCGACGTTTGATGAGATGATTCTCATTGCAAAGAAATTCGAAAGCGGAGAATTGCCGTCGGATGATGATTTGCCGACAGCTCCCGACGATATTCCCGAAAGCGACGAAGGCGAAGAAAGCCCCGAAACAGGCGTGCGCAGTTGGGTGGTTCCCGCGTTGGCGGTAATCGTCTTGGCACTTGCGGTGATGAAAAAACGCCGTATGGCGCAATAAGAACAAGTGACCGCCGCTTCACCTCGAAGCGGCGGTCGCGATAGGTGCTGTTATGAGTTGTAAAAACGTACCCATTCCGCCTGCTGCAGAGGCCGCAGGACTTAGGAGCTTGGTGTTTTGCGAAGATTTCGAAACGGATAATGCCATCGATTTTAGCGGTGAGGGAAAAGAAGGCTACAGCTTTTATGCTAATCGTATGAAAGGCGGTCTTACGCTGTCACCCACCGAAGCGGAGATGCGCAATTCCGTGGTATATCTGCGGCCGAGTATCGTGGGAAAGACGGGGAATATAAGCACGCGAAGCAACGTGCGGCCTATAGGCTTTTCCATGCATTTCGGCTACATAGAGATTTGTATGCGTGCTTCTTGTCCGATAGGTCGTCATAGGCATTGGCCCAAGTTTTGGGGCGCGAGCGTGGGCGATTCCCTTGGGGAGAATTGGCAGGAAACCGCCGAATTGGTGGTGGTAGAGCTTACCGATCCTCTTGATAAGGGGCGCAGCCGCAGCCGCGGCAAGGATATGATCTATGCAGGTGTGCTGCACGATCTGCGCCGCGATGGGGACAACATTGTTTTATGCAGTAATTCGGTAAACGCTACGGGATATAACGATGAGTTTGTTTACGTGGATACCGATTGGCATACGTATGGGGCTTTGTGGGAGCCCGGGCACGTAGCGTGGTATATGGATAACAAGCTGATGCATTCCACCCGTTACGTTGGCGGTGCGCTGCCCGAATATTTTCACCGTGACAACCCCATACCGTTGCCGCGTATCGAACATCTGCGGCCGAATTGGAAAAGCCCCCCGTGGGAGGGGGCTCACACTGTGACCGACCGTGAAACGCTCGCCTTTTCGTTGGCTTGCCACCCGTATTGGGTGATGGACGTCGACTGGGTGCGCGCGTGGCAGGAATAACACGTTAGTATACAAAACGGGGACGATAATCTCTGTTCAACCATTTAAAAACTTTGTATATTACTTTTGGAGGTGCTGACAATGAGTTGTAAAAATGTTCCGATCCCTGCAGCGGCAGAAGCGGCAGGTATGACAAAGCTGGTATTCTGTGAAGATTTTGATAACGAGTTTTCCATTGATTTCAGCGGTGAAGGTAAAGAGGGCTACGGCTTTTATGCCGACCGTCCCTACGGCAAAG
Organism: Acutalibacteraceae bacterium; assembly: GCA_045630505.1. Classification (GTDB taxonomy): domain Bacteria; phylum Bacillota; class Clostridia; order Oscillospirales; family Acutalibacteraceae; genus RGIG3009. Next base: position 6,362 of record JAZQTE010000135.1, read on the forward strand.
CCACGCTGACACCCGAAGAATGCGTGATGAAGGATTCGGTGTTGTATTTCAAACCCGAGGAATGTGGTGCGGCCATTGGTCTTGTAAGCTACAGTAAAAAGGGCCGCACGGGTTTTTTGATGCACTATGGCTATGCGGAAGCCCGCATTCGTGCCGATCTTCCGCCCGTGGATGGCTACAACGGCTGGCCTGCTTTCTGGATGATGGGCAAGGTGGATATGATGGGCGAGCCGTGGGAGCATTGCGGCGAGCTGGATATTTTGGAAATTGTGGACCCAAAAGAAAAGGGCCGTCACGGCGAAGCGGGTAAGGATATGATCTACACCGGTACGCTGCATCACCACCATCGCACGGGCGAATTAAAGGAGAACGGTCGTCCCGTTACGAAATTCGCCTCCAGCTCCGTTATTGCTTCGGGTTATCAGGATAACTTCGATTATCTCGATACCGATTGGCACACCTATGCGGCGCTGTGGGAGCCCGGTTATATTGCGTGGTATTTAGATGGCAAGCTGATGCACGCAGCGCGCTTTAACGAAACGGATATTCCCGAATATTACTACCGTGATGATCCGAAGCCCGTGAAGCGCTTGCAAGAGGTATATCCCAACCTTACCGAGCGCGTATGGCCCGGTGCCCATCACGTAATGGATACCGATATTGCCGAGGAGATCCTCTGTCTTGGTTGCCATAAAAATTGGCCGATGGAAGTGGACTGGGTACGCGTGTGGCAAAAATAATCGCATAACAAAAGCGCCTTTCCTGCGAAAGGCGCTTTTGCTGTTCTTGTTAAGAAAAATCGTTGAGCAGCAGATTGCCGACGTGTACGGCCAAAATATACGCGGCCGCATTGCTGGAGGGGAGCATCAAGGCATACAGCAGCTCGCGCACGGTGAGTGTATCACCGACGTGCAGATCGTCACCGTAATAACCGTTCGGAATAAGCGCCAGTGCGTCTTGCGTCACGCACACGGGGGCGCTTAAATCTTTCACCTGCTCGGCCACGATTACCGAGGTGAGCAGTTTGGTCATCGAAGCGGGGCGAAGCTGCTCGCCGCTGTTCTTTTCAAATAAAATTTCCAGCTTTTGGTGATATTCATCAGCAGCCAGCGGCGGCACCTTGCACACTACTGCGCTCTTGGCGCACACGGCATTTTCATCAGCCGCAAACGTGGGATCGGCTAGTTTTTTCACCGCCAGATCCAATGCTTGCCGAGCAGCGGTAAAGCGGTCGGCTCCTTCGCCGTTTTTGGTTTCGGCGCTCATCACGGTGCAGGCAAGCAGCGTGTTGCTGTTTTTCGGCTTGACAATTACCGAAAGATTATATGCTTTGTAAGGGGTAAGCGTTCCCGTTTTGCCGCCTACGATATCGTAGGCCTCGGTGAGAATGCCCGTGGGATCATTAAACACGGTGGAGATAAGCTCCAGTGAACCGTTTTTTGTGGAAATGGTGTGCTTTGGCTTCCATACGTCACGTAGTGCGGCGCATTCGCCTGCTCGCAGCAAGCAACGAAGCATATCCTTGGCGGTAGAAAGATTATCGATACCGCACGGATCACGGAACAACGTATTGTTGGAAAGCCCCAAATGCTCGGCCTTCACTTCCATATATTCACAAAATACGCTCAAGCAATCCTGCGCGGGAAATTGAAACGTCTTACTCATAGGTTATACTCCTTTTTCCTTAAGCAGTTCACGAATGCGACGGGCGCACTTATACACGTCGCCGCCACCCATGGTAATCACCAAATCGCCTTCCTCGGCGTTTTCCAACACGAAACGGCTGATCTCCTCGAACGTGGGCAGATAGTGGGAGCCTTCGATCAGATCGGTGATCTGCTTGGACGATACGTTCCATTCGTTGGTTTCGCGCGAGCCCATAATATCGCTCACGATGGCGGTATCGGCCAGCGACAGTGCTTCGGCAAATTCACTCAAATGCCGTGCGGTGCGCGAATATGTGAACGGCTGAAACACGGCCCACACGCGCTTATACGGCAATGCAGCCGCCGTGCGCAGCGTGGCGGCAATTTCGGTGGGGTGGTGGG
>JAZQTE010000136.1:0-2824 GCA_045630505.1 Acutalibacteraceae bacterium
CGTGTCGGGCCCGTAGATCTCGTGGGCAAATTGCTCCAGCACGCCCTTTAAGTCGCACAGCGTGATGCCCTTATCCACCACCAAGCCTTCCACCTGATGGAAGACAGGGGAGTGGGTGGCGTCCACCTCGTCGGCACGGAACACGCGGCCGGGGCAGATGATGCGAATGGGCGGCTTGCGGTTTTCCATCACGCGGATCTGCGCTGCCGAGGTTTGGGTGCGCAGCAGCAGCTCCTCACCCAGATAGAAGGTATCCTGCATATCACGGGCAGGGTGATCCTTCGGTACGTTGAGCGCTTCAAAGCAATAATGCTCGGTTTCGGCCTCGGGGCCGTCCACCACGTCGAAGCCCATGGATTGGAAAATGTTAATAAGATCCTCCAGCACGATGGAAAGGGGGTGCAGACCGCCCTTTTCCTTGGCCTTGCCGGGGAGCGTGACGTCGATGGTTTCGGCGGCCAAGCGCTCGTTCTTCAGGCGCAGCGCCATTTCGCTCTCACGCGCTTCCAGCGCTTCCTCCAGTTCGGCGCGCAGCGAGTTGATCAGCTGCCCCATCGCAGGGCGTTCCTCGGCAGGCACCGCACCCATACCGCGCAGCAGAGCCGTTACCTCGCCCTTCTTGCCGAGCAGGCGCACACGGAACTCCTCCATGGCTTTCGGATCGTTTAACGTTTGCAATTCTGTGAGCGCCCGTTCACGCAGAGCGTTCAGTTGTTCTTTCATATACTATTACCTCCGATTTACGCACAGATGCGCAAACTTATACAGATACCAGTATAACAGAAAATCCCGAAATTGCAAGCATCAAACGCAAAATCCTGTCCCGAAAAATGTGAAATAAAGCATTTACAAGCGGGTAAAACTATGCTATACTATACCTACTTATGGGAAAGGGGGAATCGTATGATCTCGGTGATCACATCGGGCAAGGGCGGTGCAGGAAAATCCACGGTTTCCGCAGGGCTTGGCTGTGCGCTCGCGCGGCGAGACAGACGAGTGCTGCTGGTGGACGGCGATGCCGGCCTGCGCAGCTTGGACGTTATGCTCGGTATTGCCGGCACGGCGGTGTACGATATGGCCGACGTGATTGCAGGTGATTGCTCTCCTGCCGATGCGGTGTACCCATCTCCCATCTGCTCCAACGTGTTCGTGATGCCTGCTCCCGTGAATTTGGAGCGCTTGGCCCGCCCCGAGGATATGACACGGCTGTGCCGAGGGCTCACCAAATATTACGACGAGATCATCATCGATTGTCCTGCCGGTATCGGTGAAGGCTTTGAAGCCGCTGCCGCAGGAGCCGACAGAGCGTTCGTGGTGTCCACACCCGATATGGTGTGTGCGAGAGATGCTCAAATTATGGCGCGTCTTTTGCGTGAGCGGAGTATTCCCTCGCGGCTCATCATCAACCGTCTGCGTGCGAAGCCCGTGCTTCGCGGCAAAATGCCGGATATCGACGAGCTGATCGACACGGCCGGTCTTCAGCTGATCGGCGTTATTCCCGAAGACGAAGCGGTGGCCGTCGCCAACGCTTACGGCAAGCCGTTGCCGATGGAATCTCCTGCCGCCCGCTGCTTTGCGAATATTGCGGCGCGGTATTTGGGTGAGGATATTCCCTTGGCACCGCTCAAAAAACTGTGATACGGAGGATACACAAATGAACATTGCGTTAATGGCACACGATGCGAAAAAAGAATTGATGGTCCAGTTTTGCATTGCGTACTGCGGCATTTTAAGCCGTCACGAGCTTTGCGCTACGGGCATCACGGGGCGGCTCATCTCGGAAGCCACGGGCTTGCGTATCTCCCGTTATATGAGCGGCGAGCAGGGCGGCTCACAGCAGATCTTGGCGCGTATCGCGTGCGACGAGATCGACTTGGTGCTGCTGTTCCGTGATCCGAAGGACAAGCGTGAGCTGCACCCCAACGAACTGGAAATTTTGCGCTTGTGTGATATGCACAGCATTCCCGTAGCCACCAACATCGCCACCGCCGAGGTGCTTATCCGCGGCTTGGAGCGCGGCGATCTTGATTGGCGCAATTTGGTGAACCCCAGCAAACCCTTTTAAGAAAGAAGCGTTATAATTATGGCACTGATTACCAAAGCGATTCGCGGCACGGGGGACGTTCTCCCCAAGGAAAGCGCGCTGTGGCAGCACGTGGAACGCACGGCGCTGCAGGTCGCGCAGGACTACGGCTTCAGCGAAATTCGCACCCCCGTGTTTGAACACACGGAGCTGTTCACCCGTTCGGTGGGCGAAACCACCGACGTGGTGCAAAAGGAAATGTACACGTTCGACGATAAAGGCGGCCGCTCCATCACGCTGCGCCCCGAAGGCACGGCAGGTGCCATGCGTATGCTGCTTGAGCACGGCCTGCACAACGAAGCGCTCCCCGTAAAGGTGGCGTACGTCACCTCCTGCTACCGCTACGAAAAGCCGCAGGCAGGGCGCCTTCGCGAATTCCACCAATTCGGCGTGGAAAGCTACGGCGCGGCCTCTCCCTTGGCAGACGCCGAAACCGTTGCCTTGGCGGCGGCGGTGCTCAAGGCGCTGGACGTAAAGGGCGTGTCGCTGCGGCTCAATTCCATTGGCTGTCCCACCTGCCGCGCCGAGTATCACAAGGCGCTCAAGGCGTATTTTGAAGCCAAGAAGGACGAGCTTTGCGGCACGTGTTTAGACAGACTCGACCGCAACCCCATGCGTATTTTGGATTGCAAATCCCCCGTGTGCAGCGCCATTGCGGCCGAAGCCCCCGTGATCACCGACTATTTGTGCGACGATTGCGCCGAGCATTTCAAGCAGGTGCAGGCGTATCTCACGGCGGCA
>JAZQTE010000137.1:0-8320 GCA_045630505.1 Acutalibacteraceae bacterium
CCGACCTTCGGGTTATGAGCATATCTAGGTACAGCCCGTCTATCTAAGCAAGAGATCACAAGACGGGTTTCTCCCCTCCCTCTCGCCGACCAGACGACGACCGCTCGTTCAAAACAAGTGTCAGCAAAGCTGTCGTGCGTCGTTTTTGTACATTCTAGCATCAAGAAGTTTACCAAGATTCACGGGAATCCATCTATCTTCGGGAATTTTTTTGGGAAAACCAGTTTTCCAAAACAACAAGCCAAGAAACAACAGCCAGCCCATCCAATTCCAAAATCCCCTAATTCCCTAGTTTCTTAATAGGTGGGGGCCTTCTACAAAAAACAACCCACTCGTTAATGTCCTACTGTACAGTAGAATAGCGGTCAAAAGTGACCGCCTAATGGAAACTCCTCTCTATCTGGATTGTTCAATAACGCTTCCAGATCCGTGCGATTTACATACAATCGCTTGCCGATTTTCTTTACCGGCAGGTACTTCCACACGAACTGGCGGATTTTCTTCTTACTCATACCAATAATTTGAGTTTGGATATCCTCAATAGAAACGTAGGTTGTTTTCTTCATTCGTTTCCCTCCTCGATAGCTTGTCCATAGAATAATCTTGATATTTCCACCTTAGTACAATACTCGGATAACGCTGTCTTTGAAAGCAAACGTCCTATCATCACTGATTCCACACGAGAAATATCATCGATAGTATATCTATCCGGATATACATTCACTACTGCATTGGGAGAAACCTCCGCAACCGCATTTTTGATAATATCTACATATTCGGTCAAATCAACGGTATCACGAGCAAAAGCATTGGTAAAACGATACTCACGCATTGCTATACACCTCCTAATAATTATTATAGGGGTACAGTAGTCGCCCTTGGCGGTCTACTGTACCCCTTATATTTTTGTTTGTTATTTTTTGTGATTATATGCAGTTGTTTCTGTCTAACCACTCTGTTAATACAAAGAATCAGGAGATTTGTGCAAGTACGCTGTGATAGCGACGATTGCCTTGACAAAAGGCGCGTAAGCGATTCCCTGGTTCACGGGAATCGTCCCCTAATCATCGGGAGTTTCCCGGGATTTCCCTTTACCATAGCAAAGCACCCCCGCAGAAAACTGCGAGGGTGCTTTTTTGTAGGCGATCTTTTGAGGAGAGAGACCGCTTATACACTCAGATCGTCATCGTTATCTTCGACAGTCGGTTCGCTTTGGATAACGGCTGCGAGTGCAACATCGACAGTCAGTTCGTACACCGTCAAAGCGGGCGCTTCATATCGTTTCATCGTATCCTCCTCATTTCAGGAGCAGCGTACGGATCGATGCAATCTGCTCGTCTGTCACGCCACATTCCGTTTTGAGGAAATTGGCAATGGCATCCGAAAGTGCGCCGTCCACCGTACCGTAGTCGCTCATCATGGTATCGTATAGCGGGCCCCACGCAATGTAGTTACCACCGGCAGCTTGCATCACGCCGCTATCATCGAAGGTCTGTGTGGTGGTGTTCAGCTTGGAGCGCAGACGGTTGCCGCGTCCAAAGCCGGTCATCTCAAAATCGGCCGTCAGATCCTCGTACGAGACGCCGAGCAAACCGTTGATGAGGAACGCCAGCGTACCCGTGCGATCCGCACCGACATTGCAATGGAAATAGATCGGGTAGTTTTTCTCATCACTGAGCACCTGCATAATGGTGCCGATGGACGCCTTGGTGGACGATGAGGTGAAGATATTATCGTACTGATCCATCGGCACTTTGACGTAGGCACCACCAAAGTCGCTGGTGCTCTGCTTGCCGCTGTCACCATCATCCGAGCCGCGCAGGTCAATCTCGGTTCGCATTCCCAGTTCCTCGACGAACACGCGCACACCCTCTGCGGTGAGAGCCGGACCGCTGTTGTAGCCGTCAATCATTGCGCCACGGTACAGCAGCCCATAGTTGACAGTCTTACCGCTTGCGGTCTTCCAGCCACCGAGATCGCGGATATTTTTGCCGCCCTCGGCATCGATCCAACGCGGACCGTCAGCCACAATCAGCGCGCGCACCTCAGATTCCACACCGCGAGCATTGCGCACCTTCCAATAATAGGTATTGCCGGGCACCAGCAGAATGAGCGAATATTCGCATTTCGTAGTAACCACTGTCTTGACGTTTTCGGTAAAATCGACGTCCGTTGCCCACATAACACGGTAGACATCACTGCCATCCTCCTCCCAACGAAGGGTGACGGCGTTGAAGGTATCGTTACCCAACATCGAGCCGCGGCACCAAAATTCCGCCGCTTTCTTATCATCCGCCGTGATAGTGAGATACTCACGCACGGTGGCGTTAACAGGATCGATCTCGATATCGTCGACGGGAGCGGTGATGCCGATATCCTGCGGCTTTTCGTGGAGGGCGCTGCCGCTATACAGGTATCGTTCCTTTGCCTCGTTTGCGCTGTCGGTAAAGGCATCGCTGTAAATCACCGAGCCATTCTCCAGCACGATGTAGGCACAGGCATCGTAATAACGGGCATTGAACGCCTCGCTCGCATGCGAGGTCTTCATCACCACGGTGAAATCCAAATAGGATTCCGTATAGTCTACCAGCTTCATATTGCTGCCGTCATACGCGACCGCTTTCCACAGACGGGTGGCACTGGCTGCGTCATCGGCATCGTAGTTGTCCAGCGTGAGCACTTTGGGATTGAGCGAACGCTTCATCAGCGTGCCAAACTCGCGTACGGTGTAGGTGCTGCCCTTGTAGGTGAGAACCAGCGAATCGCCCTGCAGGTCGAGATTATCGGCATACAAGCGTGTGAGGAAACGGATGCCCGTAGGCTCCGCAGCCCCTGCCTCATAGTACAGCGAGGTGCCGATGGAGGCGGCGCCGAAGTTCTGCTCGGCGGTGGCGGTAAACTCCGCTGTGACCGTGACGCTGCTGAGCGGCATTTCAAACGTAAAGCGCGTGCCGTCTCCCGCGCCGAAGCCGCCGTCCGCTTTGTTAAGAATGCGGTGCGCGCTGCCGTCGGCGGTGATGTATTTCAAACTGCCGGGAATCAGCTGATACCCCTTGTCAGGTGCGACCGTAACGGTGACCGCAGCACCCCGCTCGGCGACTGTCGTATTCGCCGAAAGCGTACCGCCGGCCACGGCACTCACAGTGACGGTATGAGTGACCGCCGCTTCGGGATCGGACGGCAGAACAGTTACCACACAGGTGGCGGATACACGGTCGGTCACGCGGGCGGTCACCGTAGCCGTGCCAACGCCGATTGCCTGCAGCTTGCCGGAGGCAACGGTAACGATTGACGTATCACTCGAGGTCCAGCGGACGTCCGCCGTCGAGCTGCTGTTTAAGAACGCGGTAGCTTTTACCGTGGCTGAGCCACCCACCGTCAGCTCCACGTGGCGCTGATCCAGCGCGATGGAGGTGGGCTTGACGACCGTGACTACGCAGGAGGCCGATTTGCCGTTCGTCGTCGTAGCGGTAATGATCGCCGTACCCTGCGCCACCGCCGTGATTTTGCCGTTACTCACCGTGGCGACAGCGGCGTTATCCGTCGTCCAGACCGTGCGGTTAAGGTCGCTGTCAGCGGGGGTCGCATTCAATATCATCGACGTGCTGTAGCCCGCCGCCATCAGCAGCGTGGGCTGTGCCATGGTAATACTCTCCGGCGCAACACCGGTGGAGTACATACGCAGCGTGACATTATCGATCAGCACATCGCCATTGCCGCCACCGACCGCTACGAAGGCCAGATCCCAGCCCTTACTGAGCGTCATATCCGCGGGTGAGGTAAACACGAGCGAGGCGGAAAGCCATTCGTCGGTGACACTGTGATCGGGGGTGAAAGCGCAGCCGAGATTGGCGCTCCACACGCGGAAAAGGCCGTTGGCCGTCACCTTGTAATCAAACGTAAGGATATATCTCGTCGCCGGAGACAGCGGCAATGCTCCTTTATAGAAGTAATCACGTTTAGCACCGTTATTGGTAGCGGCATCCAAGGCGATACTGCCACCCTTACCTACGCCGTCTTTGATCTGAGCGGACAGATCGGACGGCCAGTTCGTTCCGCCCTGCTCGAAGTCGCCGTTAACCAACAGATCGGCGTATTCCGTCACGGTGACGGTGACCGAAGCGCGCAAGCCGTCGGCGTTGGTCGCTGTGACAGTAGCAGTGCCGCTTTCGCCCACAGCGGTAATGACGCCGTTGGCATCCACCGTGACGAGATTTTCATCACTGCTCTCCCACGTGAGAACGCCCGTAGAGGCGGCCGACGGTGTCGTTTTGACCGACAGCGACACCGATCGTCCCGGGAACAACTCGGGTTGTGCGGGGAGCAACGTAATGGCGGTTGCTTTGGGAAGCTCCACGATGGAGAAATCATCGATGTACAACGCACCGTCACCGACGTTGCTGATACCGATGACGAAGTTGCTGTTCAGATCGGTGGCCACGATGGTGAAGGTGAAGGAAATCGTTGTCCACTCGGTGGCGCTGAGCGTTTTGGTAATGTTGCCGCGGTTGCCGGACACCGCGTAGGAGGTGTGAATATAGGTGCCCAATTTTCCACCCTTCGCACGCAGGGTAACGGTGTAAGTCTTACCCTCGCTGAAAGGTGCAGCATACAAATATTGCGTTTTCGTGACGCCCTCGGGCATCATCAGCACGTGATTGCTTTCGTTGCCTGCTTCGGGAATCACACTCGCCATACCGTTGGCACCGTTCATCACGTTGCGTTCCCACAAATTGTAGGCATAGTCCTGCGCTTCAAAGTCACCGCCGGTCAGCTTTTCGCCGTAGGGGTCGACCGTAACGGTGCAGGTGGCGGTAAAGCCGAGGTCGCTGGTAGCGGTAATAACCGCCGTTCCCTGCGCCAACGCGGAGACAGTGCCGTTTTCCACCGTGGCAACGCTTTCGTTATCGCTGCTCCAGGTGATGGCACCGGGATAGGCATCGCCGGGCTTGGGAATCACCTGCAGCGTTTTCTTCGTGATGAATTTCCCTGTCGGCGTAGACAGGTACAGCGTGTCGTGCGACAGCGAGATACCCGTAGCGGGTTTGACCACGCTGACCACGCAAACGGAGGAAACACTGCCCTCGACAGAGGTCAGCGTCACGGTGATACGGGCAGTGCCGACGGTACCGGTTGACGTGAGCAAACCCGTTTCGCTGACGGTAACGACGCTTTCATTATCGCTGCTGAACGTCGCCGAGGTATACTGCGCACCCGCGGGCAACGCCGTAAAGCTCAGTTGTGTGCTGTTGCCCACGCCGAGCTGCAGCGTTTCGTCCGTTTCCACACCCGTGGCAAACAGCGGCGTCAGCGTAAAATTGTCGTAATATACCGCGCCGTCGGGGGCGTTGATTCCGATGATGTAGTTCATATTGGAGCCGGCAATAAAATACCGCGTGACGGTTTGCCAGGAATCGGTAACATTGATCATCTTTTTACCGATCGCATCGCCATTGGTCGTGGTGGCGTTGTTGGTGCGGGTACCGGCGGTCAGCCCTGCCGATCCCTTGATGCGACAGGTTAGCTTGTACGCCTTCCCCTCGGTGGCGTAGCCACCCAGACGGAGATACTGTGTGGTGGAATCCGTAAACTGCAGCACCTTGTTGCCGCTGCCATCGGGATCACTCGTCACAGAGCCGCCGTTTTTGACAATGGTAGAGAAAACGCCTGACGTGTAGTCAATCTCAGCGTGATCGAACGTGCCGTAATCACCCAGCAACTCATTGGTACTCGGCGTGGGTTCCGGTTCCGGCTCCGGTTCAGGTTCAGGCTCTTCCTCTCCTGTCCAGACAGAAAGGGTGAAATCGTCAAAATACACGTAATCGCTCTTGGATTGAATGGCCATTACGTAGTGACTATTGAACGAGGTGCCCTCGGCACCCGGCGTGACATAACGGGTCAGCGTTTGCCATTCGTCGGTGACACTCACCAGCACCGCCTCCTTATCGTCGCCGTTGGCGCCGGCGGAATGGGCGTTCAGCTTTTTCGTGCCGGCGGTAATGCCGCTGACACCCGCCTTTCCTTTCATACGGCAGGTAAATTTATAGGTGACGCCCGTTTTTACATAACCCGCCAATGTCAGGTACGTGGAACCACCCTTGTATTTCAGTACGTTATTGGTGGCATCATCAGGGTCTGCCACAATCGAAGCACCATCCGAAATGGGCTTTTTGAAGATACCGGTGGTGTAATCGATGGAAGGATCATCCAGCGTGCCGTTAGCACCAAGCAGATTCTCCTCCGCCGCACCGGCGGGCAACACCATACCGGACAACAGCAGCGTTGTCAGCAGAGCGACTGCCAGCAGCAGGGCCATCGACTTTCGGAAATACATACGTGTCATACTCGCTCGTTCCTTTCGTTCAAAAGATACACGACTACATTCTCATCATAGCACAAACAAAGCACCGTATAACATTGTAAAAACTGATGATTAACTGGATAAAAATGATAATTCGTATATCGAGGCCACTTTTTTGTCCTTATTTTCTTGACGGCGGCGGCAGTGTGCCTTATAATTAAAGGAAAGGAGGTGCGCCTATGGTATACGGTAACACAGCATCCAACCATTATCTCGATTTGTATTTGAAGAATCTTCCGCTGGAACCGTTTTGTGATTATGAACTTACCTTTGATTCGCTGGGAGCACCCTTGAATGTGTGGCCGAATCCCAAGCACATTGCGTCCCGCGAGGGACGTCCGGTCACCGAAGCGTGCGATTGTTGGACACCGTTCCGCTTGCGTTTCTCCACAGGACAAGGCACCGGGAGCCGCGGACATTGGGCGTTTTCCTTTAACAAACAACTGGTTGGCTTCCCCGTGACGGGGCGGCAACCGACGTATATTGATAACGTGCGACTGGTGCGTTGCGATGCGCCGACCGTCAATCTCCTTTCGGGTGGTGATTTTGAAGCACCGATCCACGATGCCGTGTATCAAAAGAACTGGGGAACGATCCTATTTGACGTTAATAGCCGCGCGCACGGGTTGGATCTGGTGGAGGATCCTCTGGACCCTCACAATCATTGCCTGATGATCCCACGGATCATCAAGGCGCCCGTGTATGCCGAGGAAACACCATTGCAGGTGGATAGTTACGGCTGCTATCGTGACTTACCCAGCCGCTGCAGCTTCACCGAACCGCACGGCTGTTCAGAGCATCAACTGTTTTTCGTCACCCACGGGGCGTTGGAGTGGTGCATCGACGGCGTTATGCAGCGTTTCGACGAGGGTACTGTACTGTACGTCCCGCCGCACACGCCCACGAACGGATTGCTTCAAAAAGGTGAAGGCACGCTATACCATTGGATCACGTTTCGCGGCGAGACCGCTGCGAAACTGCTTGCACAGAGCGGTTTAACGGCGTTGTGTGCGCGGGAGGCAACCACGCTCTCGCCGCTCACCGGGTGTATCAATCGGATGCTGACGCTCTCACCCGACGATCCGCTGTACGCCTGCGAGGTAACCGGGTATTTGCAAGTGCTACTCTCAGAGCTAAAGCGTCTTCTGCAGCCGCACGAAATCCACACTGTACCACGTGTCATACGCGAGGCGGCACATACGCTGCGCACCCATCCCGAGCATTCGATCAGCAACGAGCGGCTGGCAACGCAGGCAGGGTTGAGCACGGGGCATTTTATCCGCTCTTTTAAGCAGTATATCGGGCTGTCGCCTAACCAATACCGTCTGCGTGAGTTAATGAAAAAAGGCGAAAATCTTCTGATACGCACACCGCTCACCGTGCAGGAGGTCGCCTATCGGCTGGGGTTGGATGACCCGTATTATTTCAGCCGTCTGTTCCGCTCGGTGTACGGAGTCTCCCCGCGCGAATATCGAAAAAAGAATAAGAAATAAAAAAGCACTATACCGATCCGCTTCCCCTGTTTCAGAGGAATCGTCGTCAGGTAATAATGGGCAAAAAAGACTGCTAAACCGATGTTTAGCAGTCTGCGCCTGTGATAGCGACCATCGCCTTGGCAAAAGCCTTCTCACCACTTCCCCGCGTTTACGGGGAGTTCCCCTTATTTTATTCCGTTATCACCCATTAACATCGTTATACGTTTTGCTGTACTGAGGTTCGATACCTTTGTATTCGAACAGTTGGCTCATCGTACAGAAGCGATACCCTTTATCGTAGAGTTGCTTACAAATCTCGTCCATCGAGAGAGCCGTTTCCGTTCGAGCACTCGGTCTTGATGATCCTCAGTATTTCAGTCGATTATTTCGATCCATACGTGGCATCTCTCCACGTGACTACCGCAAGCGGCACCTACTTTAAAATCGTAGTAATAAATAAACTCGTCTAATATCACAGGAACAA